>NZ_BAAAFX010000019.1:0-170 GCF_039523755.1 Tatumella terrea
GGCATTCTTCAGGCTATAGCCTTACAGGATCAATCACCACCTCCCTAGGAGGTGGTTTAGGGGTGACAGTAAAAGACCACCTTCTTAGAAGGTGGCTTTTGAGAATGCCCCCTGTAAGGGGGGCTACTTTCACCTTCCGCTTACTACTCTAGCAATTCCATCTGTTGTTC
>NZ_BAAAFX010000019.1:228-849 GCF_039523755.1 Tatumella terrea
AAAAATGGTTTCCCCACAGCTTCTTCCTGATGTGTGGAAAACGATTGTAGAGCCTGATGGCACTGCGACCTTTCAAATGGCCCATTAGCGTTGATATTGAGATTTAGGTGGGACGATGACGACCAGATGTACATGATCTGGCTGGACATTTAACTCCAGAACTTCACAATCCTTGATTCCGCAGAGAATGTAGATTGTCCTGTAAAGCTCCTTGCCCAGCTTGTCTTTGAGGATCCTGAATCGATATTTTGGTATCCAGACTATGTGGTATTTGCAACGCCAATATACATGTGATGAACTCCTGTAAAGCCCCATGTTGGTTTGTCTCCTTTTACTTGTGGTGAGTAAGCAGAGATATTCCGGCATGGGCATTCTTCAGGCTATAGCCTTACAGGGTCAATCACCACCTCCCTAGGAGGTGGTTTAGGGGTGACAATGAAAAAAGCCATCCTGGGGGATAATGCCGGTCACTTAAGGTGACCGGCATTGTTTTTTAAGGGATATTTTGGCTTTTTGGGCCTGACTTCCCTTTCATACTTCCGCTCCCGTCTCGGGGGGCAGTCTCAGCATCGCCGCATTACTGTAAAAGTGCTTCAGATGTCCCGGTATAGCACCCGGCGA
>NZ_BAAAFX010000020.1:0-95466 GCF_039523755.1 Tatumella terrea
GCTAACCGGTACTAATGACCCGTGAGGCTTAACCTTACAACGCCAGAGGCGTTTTGCAGAGACGCAAAGAATTTTCAGCGAAGTTCCGGATTGCTAATTTAATAATTTAGTGGGAATGAAAGATTTTACGTTCAGACAAGGCGGTAACCGCGCGATGAGAAGGAGCATACATGAGTATGTGACTGAACAGCGTAAGGGAAACCAACGCCGTATGAACGAAAAAGATTCATTTCCGCACCAAGATTTGCCTGGCGGCAAGAGCGCGGTGGTCCCACCTGACCCCATGCCGAACTCAGAAGTGAAACGCCGTAGCGCCGATGGTAGTGTGGGGTCTCCCCATGCGAGAGTAGGGAACTGCCAGGCATCCAATAAAACAGACAGGCCATCCTCACGGATGGCCTTTTTGTTATGGCGCATTATCAGGAAAGTCCGTACGGAAGGCCCGCCTGCGGTACGGCAGAACAGAATACTTCAGCGTAACTGCGGTGCAGGAAGGGAAACCTCCGGTGCCGGCGGTGAGAAAAGGCAGAGGCCGCCCTGACGGGCGGCCTTTTTGCATTCCGGGCCGGTAAAACGGGCACAGAAGGCTCCGTAAGATCGCCGCCCTGACTCAGACGGCAGAATACTGTGCAGAACGGTAATTCCTGCTGCAGTAATAAGGAAAAACCCGCACTGATAAATGAGCGGATGACCTGTGGCTGCGGGTGAAAGGCCAGTCAAACCGGGAGATAGCAGGTTTTCCCCGAAAGCTGGCAGGGAAGAGAAAGAAAAGGCAGAGGCCGCCCTGACGGGTGGCCTTTTTGCGTTCCGGGCCGGGAAACAGGGGCACAGAAGGCCCGGTAAGAGCGCCGCCGCCCTGACTCAGGCGGTAGAGTACTGTCCGGAATTGTAATTCCTGCTGCAGTAATAAGGAAAAACCGGCACTGATAAATGAGCGGATGACCTGTGGCTGGGGGTGAAAGGCCAGTCAAACCGGGAGATAGAAGGTTTTCCCCTAAAGCTGGCAGGGAAGAGAAAGAAAAGGCAGAGGCAGAGGCCGCCCGTCAGGGCGGCCTTTTTGCGTTCCGGGCCGGGAAACAGGGGCACAGAAGGCCCGGTAAGATCGCCGGAGTCCTGACCCAGACGGCAGAATACTGTGCAGAACGGTAATTCCTGCTGCAGTGATAAGGAAACCGGCGCTAATAAGCGGGGAGAAAAGTCTCTGTGAAGGCTTACTACGCCCTGAAGGGCGGCCTTTTACGTTCCGGTGGCGTGAAACAGGTAATATCCGGCAGGTTGCAGGAAATTTAAAAGCACTATGGAAACGAGGAAGGTAGTGCAGACACGCTGTACTGCCTGTTCAGGTTTTATCCGGCTCTGTTCAGTACGGTGACCCGTGCAGATAAGACTCAACCCGATAAATGAAGAATGTTAAAAGCGTTATCCGTCCCTCTGTGATCACGGCATAAAGCTGTCATCAGCCGTAAAAATGCCGGACAGCTGCGATCAATTATCTTTTATTCTGGTTTTCCCGTGTCTCCTCACGCTGGCTACACCACCACTGACCAATAAATTCCGCAATCAATGCCGGCTGATTAATATTAAGCCAGTTAACGGGTAGTCCGTCTGTCGGGGTATCGCTGACCAGGGCAAGGGTATATTCATCGATTAACGCATGCGGGGTGCCTGTACATCCGTTACGCCAGAGCACAAGTTTGGGGATAGGTTCCTGTCTGAACCCTTCTACCAGAATAATATCCAGAGTTTCCTGTGACATATGCCGCGCCAGCTCCGTTAATTCAGGAGGATCCTGCGGAGTTTCACTCATAAGCGCCCAACGTTCCCGACTCGCCACCATCACCTGACCGGCGCCGGCTTTACGAAGCTCATAACTGTCCTTACCGGGATAATCAATATCCATCTGATGATGTGTATGTTTTATCAGCCCCGGACGAATCCCCTGTTGCTGTAACAGCGGGATCAGCTTTTTCAGTAGCGTAGTTTTACCTGTTCCGCTCCCGGCCGAGATACCCAGTATTGGTAAACTCATCGTATTTCCTCAAATGCTTTCAGTTCCTGTTCCGTGTTGATATTCACAAAAGCCTGCTCAGGATATTCAACCGACACACTCTTTCCATGCTGACGCAGGAATTGTAAGACCCGTCGTTCTCCGGAATCGAGGTAAGCTTGTAATGATGGCAGTAGCTGACGGTTCAGCAGGCAAAAGACCGGATGGTCCCGTTGTGAAGAACGGAGCCAGCAGGCAGCGTCATTACCCTTACCCAGCCATAAATCCCTGACAAAATGCAGAGGAATGCAGGGGGAATCACAGGACGAAAAAGCGACCCATTCATTTTCTGATTGAGCAAGTCCGCTTAACATCCCGGCCAGAGGGCCCTGAAAACCGTTTAAGGTATCAGCGATACACGGGTATCCGGACTGAGCATAGATATCCTGATGCCTGTTAGCGCTGATCAGCAGCGCAGACACCTGCGGTGCAAAGCGATTCACCACATGCATAAACAGCGGTTGCCGTTTAAATATTAGCAGCCCTTTATCTTTTCCCCCCATACGTCTTGCGGCTCCGCCGGCAAGAATGACACCGGTAATATTCTCCATATAACCTCGCTTTTCATGTGGAGATAACCCTGATAGTTTAAGGGTTAATTATAACCTTCCCGGGAGCTTTACGATGAAAGATAAACGCCTGACCGAAGTACTGGACTTATTGTTACCGGCCTGGAGGGCAGAACCGGATCTCAATCTGTTGCAGTTTTTAGAGCAGCTTGCCGGTGAATCAGGATACCGGGGGGAGCTCTCGTCACTTCCGGATGATGTACTGATCTATCATTTAAAACTGAGGCAGGCCGATAAAACGGAAGCTATTCCTGGATTGAAAAAAGATTATGAGGAGGACTTCAAAACGGCGCTGCTGAAAGCCCGGGGTGTTATTAAAGACTAAGTTCTTCAGATAATGCTATTCTTGGGCCAGGTCAGAAGATAGCGATATAAATACTTATGAGCGATGCGGCTTTCAATTTTAAAACACTCGATCCGGAAATCATTCTGGATGTCCTCTGGGATACCGGGATTCGGGTAGACTCCGGTCTCACCGCCCTGAACAGTTATGAAAACAGGGTATGGCAATTCAGTGATGAAGATAAAAAGCGCTATGTCGCAAAATTTTATCGTCCGCACCGCTGGAATGAACACCAATTACTTGAAGAGCATCAGTTAACGCTGGAACTCGCAGCCGGTGATGTTCCTGTTGTCGCGCCCCTTTCTTTAGAAGGCAAGACCCTGCACCATGCGCATGGTTTCTGGTTTGCTGTCTTTCCTGGTGTGGGGGGCAGAGAGTATGAAACGGATAACTATGACCAGCTGGAAGCTGTCGGCCGCAGACTGGGCAGACTCCATCAGATAAGCCGGCAGGGAACATTTAGTCATCGACCGGTCATCGGATTACAGGAATACTTTACAGAACCCTGTGAGATAGTCGCAGCTTCCCCCCTGATTTCACCGGCGATAAAAGAGCAATTACTCTCAGTTCTTGAGAGGCTGGGTATCACGCTGAAGCAGGTCTGGTATGATATCAGCGTACCATTACGCTTACATGGTGATTGTCACCCTGGAAATATACTGTGGCGTGACGGGCCGTGTTTTGTTGATTTTGATGATGCCCGTAGTGGTCCTGCGGTACAGGACTTATGGATGCTGGTGAATGGTGATCGCCAGGAACAAGCTATTCAGTGGGATATCCTGTTAGAGGCTTACTCAGAATTCAGCGACTTTGATGTTAATGAATTGAAACTGATTGAGCCTTTACGTGTCATGCGCATGGTTTATTATTTAGCGTGGATCCTGAAGCGCTGGCAGGATCCTGCCTTTCCGAGGGCTTTTCCCTGGATGGCAGAAGACGATTTCTGGCGCAGGCAGGTGGTTATTTTCTCTGAACAGGAAAAGTTACTCCATCAGCCCGTTTCGCCGTTACATTCGCAATTTTGATTACGTTACCTGGAGTAGTTTATACAATGAAAAAGATCTGGTTCGCGTTAGTGGGTATTATGCTGGTCTTCAGTGCTGCCGCATCAGCATCCTCAATTTCTGAGGGAAAACAATATATCACTCTGGATAAAAGCGTTAATGGCGCGCCGAAAGTGGTTGAGTTCTTCTCGTTCTTTTGCCCCCATTGCTACGATTTTGAACGTACCTATCGTATCAACCAGGCGATCATTGATAGCTTGCCTAAAGATGTGAAATTTACCCGCTACCATGTTGATTTCCTGGGGGGGGATTTTGCACCGGTGGTAACCCATGCCTGGGCAGTGGCAATGGCGTTAGGTGTAGAAGATAAAGTCGTTGACCCTATCTTTGATGGTTTACAGAAAACCCAGACTATCGTTGACCCGGCGTCACTGAAAGCGGTCTTTATCAAAGCAGCGGGAATTTCTTCCGAAGAGTATGATTCGGCCTGGAATAGCTTTGCTGTTAAAGCATTAGTCAGCCAGCAGGAAAAAGCAGCCAGCGACTTTAATATCAGTGGTGTTCCTTCTGTATTTGTTGATGGTAAGTACCAGGTGAACAATGCCGGTCTGGATACCAGCTCCATGAATAATTTCGTTGCCGACTATGTGAATGTCGTCAAATATCTGGTAGCGAAATAACGGTCTGTTATCAGAATACAGCGCCGCGAAAGCGGCGTTTTTTTTAATATAATCAGTGCTAAAAACCACTTGTGATAACGAATATCCACAAAATACATATAGCAGCATAACGATAACGATCGATTATCAAAAACTTTATCATTATGATTTTAATGATTTTTTTTATAATTCTCCCGGAGTGTGATTATAATCCCGGATCGGCGTTAAAATTTACGCACAAAGTTATCCACAGACAGATCGGCGCGATCTGGCGGGTGGATAAATAAATTTCGATGTCCGTGTGCGCTTCCGTTCAACATTCTGCCAGTGATGTGGCATCCTTAGTTATTACCAACAGCGAAGAAGAAATAGCAACCTATGGCTCAAATTGCAGAAAACCCCCTGATTCTGGTAGATGGATCTTCTTACCTCTACCGTGCATATCATGCATTCCCCCCGTTGACGAACAGTGCCGGTGAACCAACGGGTGCAATGTACGGTGTTCTGAACATGCTGAAAAGCCTGTTACTTCAATATAAACCAAGCCACGCGGCTGTGGTTTTTGACGCCAAAGGCAAAACATTTCGTGATGAGCTGTTCGAAGATTATAAGTCTCATCGTCCCCCGATGCCTGATGATCTCCGCGCACAGATAGAGCCATTACACCAAATGGTTAAAGCGATGGGATGGCCGGTGCTGGTGATCTCCGGGGTAGAGGCGGATGATGTTATCGGAACCCTGGCCCGCGAAGCCGATAAACAGGGACGTCCTGTCCTTATCAGTACCGGTGATAAAGATATGGCACAGCTGGTTACGCCTAATATCACCCTGATTAATACCATGAATAATACTATCCTCGGCCCTGATGAAGTGGCCGGGAAATACGGTATTCCTCCGGAATTGATCATCGACTATCTCGCCTTGATGGGAGATTCTTCAGATAACATTCCGGGCGTACCCGGAGTGGGTGAAAAAACGGCACAGGCGTTGCTTCAGGGATTAGGAAGCATGGCGACCATCTATGATAACCTCGAAAAAGTCGCCAGCCTTTCCTTCCGTGGTGCAAAAACAATGGCTGCTAAACTGGAACAGAATAAGGATGTTGCGTTTCTGTCATATCAGCTGGCGACCATTAAAACGGATGTCGCAGAGATCCCCGGCTGTGAGGAGCTTGCCGTTAATCCGCCGGATAATAAGGCCCTGCTCTCTCTGTTCAGCCATTATGAGTTTAAGCGCTGGATCAGTGAAGTCGATGATGGCCGCTGGCTGGATGACAAAAAGCCGGCTAAAAAAGTGGCAGAACAGATTCCCGAAGCCACTCCTGCGCCTGTCGAATCGACACTTTCTCCGGAAAATTATGCCACTATCCTGGATGAGCAGACCTTCGAGCTCTGGCTGGAAAAACTGAATAACTGTGAACTGTTTGCCTTCGATCTGGAAACAGATTCCCTGGATACATTATCGGCCAATATCATCGGGCTTTCTTTTGCTGTCGCCCCGGGTGAAGCGGCTTACCTGCCTGTGGCCCATGATTATCTCGATGCGCCAGCCCAGCTTGATCGCAAATATGTTTTAGCGAGGCTGAAAGGGCTGCTGGAGGATGAAAGCCGCAGTAAAGTTGGTCAGAACCTGAAATACGATCGTGGTGTGCTGAAGAACTATGATATTGAGCTACGGGGTCTTCATTTCGATACCATGCTTGAGTCCTACATTCTGAACAGTGTTGCCGGTAAGCATGATATGGATAGCCTGGCCCAGCGCTGGCTAAACCATAAAACGGTAACGTTTGAAGAAATTGCCGGTAAAGGTAAAAAACAGCTGACCTTTAACCAGATTGCGTTGGAACAAGCCAGTGTTTATGCGGCGGAAGATGCTGATGTCACCCTGCAATTGCACCTGAAGTTCTGGCCATTACTGGAAAAAGAACCAGGTCCACTGAAAGTATTAAACGGGATTGAGATCCCGCTGGTTCCGGTATTATCCAGGGTAGAGCGTAATGGTGTACTTATTGATCCGGCCCTGCTGGCAGAGCACTCACGGCAGCTGACCGCACGCCTGGCTGAGCTGGAACAGAAAGCCCATGAACTGGCCGGTGAAGCCTTTAACCTGTCATCACCCAAACAGTTACAGACAATCCTTTTTGAAAAACAGGGGATTAAACCGACGAAAAAAACACCGGGTGGTGCACCGTCAACCAGTGAAGAAGTCTTAGCAGAACTGGCACTGGATTATCCTTTACCGAAAGTTATTCTGGAGCACCGCGGACTCTCTAAACTGAAGACAACCTATACCGATAAGTTACCGCAGATGATTAATCCGCTGACGGGGCGCGTACATACCTCTTATCATCAGGCGGTTACTGCGACCGGGCGTCTGTCATCGACGGATCCGAACCTGCAAAATATCCCTGTACGTAATGAGGAAGGACGACGTATTCGTCATGCCTTTATCGCGTCTCAGGGACAGAAAATTCTGGCGGCTGACTATTCTCAGATTGAACTGAGGATCATGGCTCATTTGTCACAGGATAGCGGTTTACTGAATGCATTCGCGCAGGGTGAAGATATTCACAAAGCGACCGCGGCAGAGGTCTTCGGAACCACAGTGGAAAATGTCAGTGCAGAACAACGGCGGAGTGCGAAAGCGATCAACTTTGGTCTGATTTACGGGATGAGTTCTTTTGGCCTTTCACGGCAGTTAAATATTGCTCCGGGTGAGGCGAAAAAGTATATGGACCTGTACTTTGAACGCTACCCGGGCGTATTACGCTATATGGAATCTACCCGGCAGAGTGCTGCTGAAAAAGGGTATGTGGAAACCCTGGAAGGGCGGAGACTGTATCTGCCTGATATCAATTCAGGGAATGCTATCCGACGTAAAGCGGCTGAACGTGCGGCGATTAATGCGCCAATGCAGGGGACCGCAGCTGACATCATCAAGCGAGCTATGATTGGCGTCGATGAGTGGCTGAAGTCACAGGACCCGGCAAAAATTAAAATGATTATGCAGGTCCACGATGAACTGGTTTTTGAAATTGATACGTCATTAATTGAGATCGCTACCGGGAAAATCCGGGAGATTATGGAAAGCAGTCTGAAGCTTGATGTACCTCTGCAGGTGGATATCGGCATTGGTGATAACTGGGAACAGGCCCACTAACAGACCGAGAGGCTCATGCCAGCCCTGACGGCATGAGCCATTATCTGATCCGGTATTTACAGGACATAGGGTATTTTACGCTAAGGTCAGGATGCGTATTTCCGGGGGGTCTCTGTTGTGGCGTCCTTATGGAGTCTAAATAGCCGGAAATCACAATGATTGTATCTTGCTTACTCCGGTAGCAGGCTTGCCGCCGATCGGATAATTCAGAGTTATGGGCATACGATGGGGAGCGGCTTAATCGTCTTTCAGCTTTAGGATGTTACCGTCTTTTTTCATCAGATATCTTCCATCGTAGACGGTAAAAATAATTTCTTTGTTCCTGGTGTTTTCGACAGAAAAAACGGCATTTTTATCGATGCAGTTTTTAAGGGTATTCATTTCATTAAAGCAGCGGCGATCATACTTCCCTAGTTCTTTATATCCTTCGCCAAAATCCCAAAAATTCACATAAAAATTACCAGAGGATGAAGGTGAGGGGATGTTATATTTTATTTTTAATGAGTCTTTATTTTCCAGCCACCAATTTATCTTTCCTTTATCGGTAAATGGGAAGTTTTTTACTAAAATCTCGCTAAAATTATCCTCCTGATGGACAGCGATAATATTTACCGGTCGTGAAGCTAACCAAAAAAAGTAGCCAGTTAACGCGCAGATGATCATACCTGGAAAAAAAATAATTTTTTTTAGATTAACTACCATCTCGTCCCCCGTTAATCTCTATAGTGGCTTCCATATTGGTCATAAATGGTCTGAACCCAAACTGTATGTAATGCTGGAGCACAAACCAGATACGGAAGAAATGGAACTGACTGAATTTATTCAGTATATTTTTACTATATCATCCGTGAATTACGATTGTTTCTATTCTCATACAAAGTTACTCATTTTTAATTTTCATAACTTTACTACTATCTTTCATGATATATTCACCATCACTTACTGTAAATATAGTAACCCTGTTTTTACCAGAACTGATTGAAAAAACGCGATTCTTTTCAATGCAGTTTACAGGAGGCGACATATCATTAAAACAAAGTCTGTCATATTTTTCTTCTTCTTTATAACCTTCTCCAAACAACCAAATGATAACCGTAAAACTCCCATACGTGGCAGGTTTTGGGATATCATAAAGAGTTTTTAACCTTTCTTTATTTTTTAACCACCAGTCTATTTTCCCCTTGTCTGTCATCGGGAAGTTTTTTACCAGTACAGAGCTATAGTTACCATCATTATGTACTGCAATAATTTCTAGCGGGCGTAAGTTCATCCAAAATAAATATCCCATCAGGATAGCGCTAGCGATAATAAGGATTATAAGTTTTTTTTTAAGATTGGCTTTCACTACGGCCTCCGTTGATCTCTACAGTGGCTTCCATATTGGTCGTTTTTTAGCTGTTCCGGTAAATGTAGTGCTTTCTTCTTTGAGGCAGGAAGGAGCTACTCTGATTTATTTTTTACTATTTTTCCTGTTTTGTATATCCGGTAGGTTCCGCTCTCCAGAGAGATAAAAGTTATTTTTTTATTAAAATTCCTCACAATCATCAGAGAGTTTTTATCAATACAATTTATGGGGGGCTTCATATCAGTAAAGCAGCGCCTGTCATATTTTCCTTCCTCTTTGTAACCATCGCCAAAATCCCAAAAAACTATCGAGGAAAATCCATCACTGTCAGGTTTCGGGATATTATATTTTTCTTTCAGTTCAAGGTTTTTTTTAATCCACCAGTCTATTTTTCCCCGATCTGTAAACGGGAAGTTTTTTACCAGGACAGAGCTGAATTCTCCATCTTCATGGACGGCAACCACTTCTGTAGTACGTAACGGAAACAAGAAAAAATAACCCATCAGGATGCAACTCATTGTGAATAATGTAAAAAGAAGATTTTTATTTTTAGCTTTCATTACGCCCCCCGGAAATTTCGACAGTGGCTTCCATGTTGGTTATAAATGGCCTGAAGCCGAATTGAGTGTAATGCTGGAGCACAAACCAGATACGAAAGAAATGGAACTGACTGAATTTTGTTTTCCGTATATCGTCGCTGTCGAGGCCGAAATGATCCTGTACCCTGTAATGCACTACGGCCCGGTAACGGTCATTATGAATCTGCAGTGATCTCAGGGTGATGTCTGTTGCCCGGGTATCATGAATGGTAACCCCCATGCCATTAAAATTATCCTGAAACCTATCGAATTTAGGTAGTTTACTACCAGATATCGTTTTACGAAATTCGCCTTTTTTTTCTATCGGGAAGGTGTTTTTTTCCCAATTAATATAGTTTTTAATTACTTCTTTTATTCGGAAAAATGTACTCTTATCAGTCATGTCATTGAGAATCTGTTCTTTCAATGCCCTGTTCAGGGCGATGTCCCTGAAGGGGGTACCGTTGCCAGCCTGCATATGGGGGATCATCTTTTCAATCAGATGACGATAGGGGCCGTAGAAAGAGAACTGTCGGGATAGAGAGCGGAATTCATCAAACAGGATGGCGGTACACTGCTGGTGGGTGAGCTTTTTACCCTGTCCCCGCAGATGACAGCAGAACATGGACTGAGGACGATCCATGGAAGAACGCCGGGTCAGCGTCCAGGGATCCACCTGATCAGAAATATACTCCAGGCCGTAGTATGTTCTTAATTGGGTTTCGGTTAACTCTCCACAGCGCATATCGCTGGCACTGTAGTCATCCATTCGCTTCTGCGTCCTGAAAAGGGTACAGGGGAGTTGCAATGCATTTATCATGATCTGTTCCTTAGATCGTACTGGCTAAAAACCAGTCTCTGTATGCAGAGTACTTCGGGTAGCAGGGAAGTGCCAGCGCCCGGGGGGAAATCAGATTCCTGTCCTACAGAGAGGTATGAATTTCCGGAGTGCATTAACAGGCATCAAAACTATGATATCCGGTAAGTGGGTTTTAATTTTTCGACGAGGATATCAGGATTTTTTTTCTGCTTAGGCGTAGAAGGGTAGTTCTATTCACGCCGGAATTTCATTAATTTTCCTTTATCATTCAATTTATATCGCCCTTCATAAGTGATAAATATCTCTCTTTCATAGTTAAACCTTTTTATAGTAAATACAGGTTCTTTATCGATGCAGTTGATTTTTGTCTGCATATCCTCGAAACAGAGTCTGTCATATTTATCTTCTTTATATCCCTCACCAAAATTCCAAAAAGTCACATCATAACCACCATAAGTAGCAGGTTTTGGAATGTTATAGCGACTTTTTATTATATCTTTATTCTTCAACCACCAGTCTGTTTTTCCTCTATCTGTAATAGGAAAGTTTTTTACAAGTATTGAGCTATAGTTACCATCATTATGAATTGCAATAATTTCTACCGGGCGTAAGTTGAGCCAGATAATATAACCTGTCAAAGTACCTACAGTAATTAAAAGAACTAACAGAATATTTTTGATATTAGCTCTCATGACGAACTCCGGTGATTTCGACAGTGGCTTCCATGTTGGTCATAAATGGCCTGAAGCCAAACTGCATGTAATGCTGGAGTACAAACCAGATACGAAAGAAATGGAACTGACTGAATTTTTTTTTCCGTATATCGTCGCTGTCGAGGCCTAAATGATCCTGTACCCTGTAATGTACTACGGCCCGGTAACGGTCATTATGAATCTGCAGTGATCTCAGGGTGATATGGGTTGCCCGGGTATCATGAATGGTAACCCCCATGCCGTTAAAGTTGTCTCCAAACCTGTTAAATTTTGGTAATCGCCCCTCAATAATACTTTTTCTCAATTTGTCCTGGTTTACTGCCGGAAGATACATTTTTTCCCAATTGATGCCTGTTCTTAAGGCTTTCAATAACAGGATGCGCGTGCTGTTCTTCTCCGAAGAGTCCCTGATAATTTGCTCCGTTAGCGCCCTGTTCAGGGCTATATCCCTGAAGGGGGTACCGTTGCCAGTCTGCATATGGGTGATCATCTTTTCAATCAGATGACGGTAGGGACCGTAAAAAGAGAACTGTCGGGATAGAAAGCGGAATTCATCAAACAGGATGGCGGCACACTGCTGTCGGGTGATCTTTTTACCCGGGCCACGCAGATGACAGCAGAACATGGACTGAGGTCGATCTATGGAAGAACGCCGTGTCAGCGTCCAGGGATCCACCTGATCAGAAATATACTCCAGGCCGTAGTATGTTCTTAATTGGGTTTCGGTTAACTCTCCACAGCGCATATCGCTGGCACTGTAGTCATCCCTGCGCTTCTGCGTCCTGAAAAGGGTACAGGGGAGTTGCAGTGCATTTATCATGATCTGTTCCTTAGATCGTACTGGCTAAAAAGCAGTCTCTGTGTGCAGAGTACGCCGGGCAGCAGGGAAGTGCCAGCGCCCGGGGGGAAATCAGATTCCTGCCTGACTCGCAGGGATTATCGTCCCTTAAATAAGAAGTCAAACAGGATGATGCTGTGTGGGCATATACCGTGGCTCATAAGTCGTCAGGGGGGGCGCAGAAGCGTATACAGCATACAGTATTTCCCCGGAGTGCCTTTGTTCACATTTCAGGCCAGCCGTCTGTCTGTGAATTGACGGAGAATACATTCTGTTATTTTGTTACTTCAGGATGCCTTTGACTTTTTTCGGCGGAACGAGTCACTATATCGCTGACACTGCAACAGGAAGAGCGGTTTAATCGTCTTTCATTTTTATGATGTTACCGTCTTGGTTAATAAGATACCTTTTATTATTAGTGGTAAAATACAGGCCCATATTCCTGCCGTAGTTGACAGTAAAAACTTTATTCTTTTCTATACAATTGGCAGGTGGGTTCATATCATCGAAGCAGAGTCTGTCATATTTACCTTCTTCTTTATACCCATCACCAAAATCCCAGAAGATAACAGTAAAAAAACCATCAGTATCAGGACGGGGGACTCCATAGCTGTTTTTAAGCATCTGCTTATTTTTCTGCCACCAATTTATTCTCCCTTTATCAGTAAAAGGGAAATCATTGACTAAAACCGAGCTGTAATTATCTTTCTTATGTACCGCAATAATTTCCACCGGACGACAGGTCAGCCATACAAGATAGCTTATCAGGGCAGCCACTGTAGTAAAAATAATTAGCAGTATTTTCTTCATATTAGCTTCCACTACGTCCCCCGTTAATCTCTATAGTGGCTTCCATATTGGTCATAAATGGTCTGAACCCAAACTGCATGTAATGCTGGAGTACAAACCAGATACGGAATAGATGGAATTGGTTAAATTGTGTTTTTAGTATATCGTCGCTGTCTAGGCCAAAATGATCCTGTACTTTATAATGTACCACTGCACGGAAACGGTCATCATCAATATTCAGTGATTTTATGGTAATATGCGTTGCCCGGGTATCATGGATAGTAATACCCATGCCGTTAAAATTATCGCGAAATTTGATGAATTTAGGTAGTTTTCCATACAGGATCGAATCAACTAATTTTTGCTTTCCCTCTGACGGGTAATATTTTTTATCCCAGTCGATATATTTTTTTAATCCTTCTTCCAGTAATAATCGCGTACTATTTTCCTTTGAGTTATCCCTGATAATTTGCTCCGTTAGCGCCCTGTCCAGGGCCATATCCCGGAAGGGAGTACCGTTGCCAGTCTGCATATGAGTGATCATCTTTTCAATCAGATGACGGTAGGGACCGTAGAAAGAGAACTGTCGGGATAGAAAGCGGAATTCATCAAACAGGATGGCGGCACACTGCTGTCGGGTGATCTTTTTACCCTGGCCACGCAGATGACAGCAGAACATGGACTGAGGACGATCCATGGAAGAACGCCGGGTCAGCGTCCAGGGATCCACCTGATCAGAAATATACTCCAGGCCGTAGTATGTTCTTAATTGGGTTTCGGTTAACTCTCCACAGCGCATATCGCTGGCACTGTAGTCATCCATTCGCTTCTGTGTCCTGAAAAGGGTACAGGGGAGTTGCAGTGCATTCATCATGATCTGTTCCTTAGATCGTACTGGCTAAAAAGCAGTCTCTGTGTGCAGAGTACGCCGGGCAGCAGGGAAGTGCCAGAGCCCGGGGGAAAAATCAGATTCCTGCCTGATCCGCAGGGATTATCGTCAGTTAAATATGAAGTCAAACAGGATGATGCTGTGCGGGCATATACCGTGGCTCTTAAGACGTCAGGGGGGCGCGGAAGCGTATACAGCATACAGGCTTTACCCGGAGTGCCTTTGTTCACATTTCAGGCCAGCCGTCTGTCTGTGAATTAACGGAGAATACATTCTGTTATTTTGTTACTTCTGGATGCCTTTGACATTTTTCGGCGGAACGAGTCACTATATCGCTGACACTGCAACAGGCAGAGCGGTTTAATTGTCTTTCATTTTTATGATGTTACCGTCTTGGTTAATAAGATACCTTTTATTATTAGTGGTAAAATACAGGCCCATATTCCTGCCGTAGTTGACAGTAAAAACTTTATTCTTTTCTATACAATTGGCAGGTGGGTTCATATCATCGAAACAGAGTCTGTCATATTTACCTTCTTCTTTATACCCATCACCAAAATCCCAGAAGATAACAGTAAAAAAACCATCAGTATCAGGCCGGGGGACTCCATAGCTGTTTTTAATCATCTGCTTATTTTTCTGCCACCAATTTATTCTCCCTTTATCGGTAAAAGGGAAATCTTTCACTAAAATATAACTATGATTACCATTTTCGTGTACAGCGACGATTTCTACCGTACGCAGTGACAGCCAGATTACGCTGGCTGATAGCAGGCAGGCGAAGAATGAAAGCGTGAAAAGACTTACCTGATAGTTAACTTTCACTACGGCCTCCGTTAATCTCTATAGTGGCTTCCATATTGGTCATAAATGGTCTGAACCCAAACTGTATGTAATGCTGGAGCACAAACCAGATACGGAAGAAATGGAACTGACTGAATTTTGTTTTCCGTATATCGTCGCTGTCGAGGCCGAAATGATCCTGTACTCTGTAATGCACTACGGCCCGGTAACGTTCATTATGAATCTGCAGTGATCTCAGGGTGATGTCTGTTGCCGAGGTGTCATGAATGGTAATACCCATGCCATTAAAATTATCCTGAAACCTGTTAAATTTAGGTAATCGTCCTTCAAGGATGGCTTTTGGTAGTTCATTTTTTTGATGGGCCGGGTAATACTCCCTATCCCAGTCGATATATTTTTTTAATCCTTCTTCCAATAACAATCGCGTACTATTTTCCTTTGAGTTATCCCTGATAATTTGCTCCGTTAGCGCCCTGTTCAGGGCGATGTCCCTGAAGGGGGTACCGTTGCCAGTCTGCATATGGGTGATCATCTTTTCAATCAGATGACGGTAGGGACCGTAAAAAGAGAACTGTCGGGATAGAAAGCGGAATTCATCAAACAGGATGGCGGCACACTGCTGTCGGGTGATCTTTTTACCCTGGCCACGCAGATGACAGCAGAACATGGACTGAGGTCGATCCATGGAAAAGCGCCGGGTCAGCGTCCAGGGATCCACCTGATCAGAGATATACTCCAGGCCGTAGTATGTTCTTAATTGGGTTTCGGTTAACTCTCCACAGCGCATATCGCTGGCACTGTAGTCATCCATTCGCTTCTGCGTCCTGAAAAGGGTACAGGGGAGTTGCAGTGCATTTATCATGATCTGTTCCTTAGATCGTGCTGGCTAAAAAGTAGCCACCAGATGCAGAGTACGCCGGGCAGCGGGGAAGTGCCAGCGCCCCGGGGGAAAATCAGATTCCTGCCTGATCGGTAAGCGTATTAGTCAGGTAAAAATATATTCAACACCTGTGTAAGACAGAGTCTCAGGCTTTTCTTCCTTTCAGCTAATGAGGTCGACCGGCATGAAAAGACACATTATATCCAGGACGTGAAATCGTCATCCTGGAAGAATCAGTCCGCTGAAAAAGGACCACATTCTGAATGTGAGTTTTTGGTTATCAATAATCAATAGTTTTACTATGCAATATACTTCGTGCCCGGATATAGAAAAAGTGCTACCATTATCCCTGATGAATTTTTATTTTATTTTTGTTTTAAATTTTTCTCCTTTCATCAATTCTCCTGAAGGTTTGAGATAATAAGATCTTCCGCCCAGTTGATAATAAGTATAGCCATCTTTCGATTTCGTAATGTCCATGATCCAGTTTGATTTATCTATGCAGCTTTTATCACTCTTAACATCATCAAAGCATAGCAAGTAATCTGTGTCGTGATCGGGGAATAATCCAGAATCTTTAGGTGCCAGTTTTAGATATGTTCCGTCGAAACGCCAAAGTGATACGGAATATACCTGTGATTTATTAAAAAACTTTTCACTATTACTCTCCCACCATTTTATCTTTTCACTGTCAGTAAAAGGTATGTTTTTAATTAATACTTCTTTGATATCATCTGTACCATGAATGGCAAGCACTTTGGGTACATGAAAGAAATTCATATAAACAAACAGTACTATTACCAATGCAGCAATAAAAAAAATTATTATTTTTATTCTCATGTATTCCTCTGACTATTTATTTGAAATTCCGCTTTCATGTTGGTGAAAAATGGTTGAAAACCAAACTTCTCCCACCGTTGAAGGATGAACCATATGCGGAATGCCCGGATATAATGAAACTTTCTGTTCATAATATCAGTTCTGTCAAGGCCGAAATGGTCTTGTGCAGTGAACTTTACTTTTGTAATATAAGAATTATTGGTTATCTTTAATTCCGTTATTTGTATTTTTGTTGCGTAAATATCATGTATAGATATACCTAACCCATTGATACAGTCAGCCCAGCGGTTGAATTTCGGCAGTATTTATTTTCTAATGGCTTGAGTCATTAAATTCTTTTCAATATCAGAAAAGCTTCTTTGTTCGGTGATTATTAATCTATCTAATGAAGATTTAATTATGTTAAGAGAAGAAAATGCTGACGATTGACCACTTATGATTAGCTCTTTATAAGCACTGTCAAGAAAAGGGCTGGAGTAATCATTTCCTCTGCCTCGATAAAAGTGATTAACGATATTTTTAAATAATTGGTGTCGGCCTAAATAATAGGCTGGCATTGACAGACGAAGAAATTCGTTGAAAAGAAGATCAACTATTTCTGATTTAGATTTAAGTCGGGATTTTATGAATGTATTGAATATTGACACTTCCTGCCCGGTCCAGGGGTTGACGATGTCAGACACGTCATCCAGGTCGAAGCTTCCTCTCAGTTGCGTTTCAGTAAGATCCCCGTAACGCATATCGTCAGTACTGTTATCATTAAACCTGTGTTGTGTCTGATAAATAGTACACGGTAATTTCAATAGTGGCATATAAAAGTCCTTTTAATATAAATATTTCACTAAATTTAAAACTCCAATAAAAAAGCACACCGGTAAGATCAAGTATATGTATTCAGAAATTGTTTGTGATCCTGATACTATAAATTAATTATATTTATTCAACTTTAAGCGATGGCATCAATAAAGTGCATGGTCCTTTTTGCAGGGATGCTTGCGGTAGGGATGTTCTTAATTGGGTTTCGGTTAACTCTCCACAGCGCATATCGCTGGCACTGTAGTCATCCATTCGCTTCTGCGTCCTGAAAAGGGTACAGGGGAGTTGCAATGCATTTATCATGATCTGTTCCTTAGATCGTACTGGCTAAAAAGCAGTCTCTGTGTGCAGAGTACGCCGGGCAGCAGGGAAGTGCCAGTGCCCGGGGAAAAATCAGATTCCTGCCTGATCCGCTGTGAATGTTGTCAGTTAAAAATGAAGTAAACCTGGGGTGATGCGTGCGGGCAGATCGTATGGCTTTGACGTCGTCCGGGCGGATATTCTCTCCGGGGATTAATGTCCTTGCCGATGCGGAGGCGGAGTATATCGTGTGGGGAACCGCATGAGTCTCTGGCGCTCAACGTCATATAACATTTCAGAAACGCGCATTGGTTTTTTCTCCGTTTCCATCTTCGCCAGTGATTCGGTTTTGCTTTCCTGCCTGCTCCGGCAATATCATCGCTCAGTGACATCCGTACGAACAATTCTTTTGCGATCTCGTGGGCTTTGGAGAGTCAGATTCCGGTGTGTAAGCCGATTATCATGGGGCAGGATTTTCCTGTGAACTTGTCCCCGAACCTCCAGCCAGTCATCTGGCCTGCAGGCGATAGATCTCAAAGACAGTTCGTTACTGTCTGCGCGGCCTTCAAAACGCTCATTGGTCTTTATTCATGCCCCGCTATGAATATCCGTTCGCTTTGTTATTCAGAATATCTGATAGAGGGTGGTCCAAAAGCATGTACCCAACATACATCACACCGCCAGTGTGCGCTTTGATGTGTCTTTGTGATAGCGAGTGATAACCCCAAACCCCGACAGACGGCGGGGTTTGGGGTTTTTATGCGGGGGGTGATCTGCCCTGAGTGCTTACTCGATATTCTGGATCTGTTCGCGCATTTGCTCAATCAGTACCTTTAACTCAATGGCTGAGGCAGTGATATCGGCATTGATTGATTTCGATGCCAGTGTATTCGATTCCCTGTTAAATTCCTGCATCATAAAGTCCAGGCGACGACCCACCGCTTCTTTCTTCTTCAGGATGTTATAAGTTTCTTTCACGTGGGCTTCGAGACGGTCCAGTTCTTCTGCCACATCAATACGCTGTGCCATCATCACCAGTTCCTGCTCCAGCCGGTTATTTTCCAGCTGAACATCGGCCTCTTCCAGTTTAGTGGTCAGCCGTTCGCGCTGCCATTTCAGTACTTCAGGCATGCGGGCGCGGACATTAATGACCTGCTGAGAAACGCCTTCCAGACGCTGTTCAATCATCGTCTGTAATGCTTTACCTTCGGCCTCACGGGCAGTGATGAAATCGTCCAGAGCCACTTCCAGCGCTTCCATCAGTTGCTGATTGATAGCATCCAGATCCTGCTCTGCAGCAGCCATAACGCCCGGCCAACGCAAAATATCCAGCGGATTGATACTGCCTTCATCCGTCTGCAGCTTAACCCAGTTAGCTGACTGTATAAGCTGTCGGGCCAGGCCTTCGTTAAGCATCAGCTCAGACTGCGCACTCTGGCTGGCATCAAAACGCAGTGCGCATTCAATTTTTCCGCGCGTCAGACGATGACGTATACGTTCACGGATCATTGGCTCCAGGCTGCGGAATTGCTCCGGAAGACGCATATACGTTTCCAGATAGCGCTGATTTACCGAGCGTAGTTCCCAGGTGGCACTGCCCCAGTCACCTTTGATTTCACTGCGTGCGTAGGCGGTCATACTGCGGATCATAGCGGGTACTCATGTTGATGAAGTGATGGAGCGATTATAACGGCCGGGGAAGGGGGTGCACAGAGGTATCCCGTAACAATCGGCATATCGGTTTTTCATAAAAGGCTTTACTATGTTGGCGGAGTTTACTTACAGGAAGAAAATAATGAAAAAACAGATGATTTACAGTCTGGCTATGGCTGCATTACTGGCAGGGTGTCAGCAAGCTCACAACGTCCCGCATCCGGCACCATTACCACCGACAGTATCACCGGAAGTGGTCAAAAATCCGTGTGTGCATGGTTCTGTGCAGGTTCAGACGACCTTATGGTTTGGTCTCAGCCGCGCTCACGGCAGTAATATTCCGGAAAAAGCCTGGCAGGCATTTATCGATAATGATGTCACGCCACGCTTTAAAGATGGTCTCTCTGTCTATAACGCGAAAGGGCAATGGCTGGGGGATGATGGACATCTGGCGAGAGAGAACAGTAAAGCTCTGATGCTGATCCATTCTGCTGATAAAGAGAATGATCAGAAGATTGAGCAATTACGTCAAATCTATAAGCAGAGATTTGAACAGGAATCTGTCATGCGTGTTGATAATAACGTCTGCGTTGATTTCTGATTCCCGGGGCGGAGAAATCTTCTCCGCCCATAGTTTCTGTCATCCGTTTTATAAAAACAGTCCGGCAAATGCCGCCGAAAGCAGACTGACCAGCGTTGATCCGTAGACCAGCTTCCAGCCGAAACGTGACACAACATTCCCTTGCTTCTCGTTCAGACCTTTAATCGTACCGGCAACGATACCGATCGAAGCGAAGTTAGAAAATGACACCAGGAAGACGGACAGAATACCCAGCCCGCGAGGGGTAAAATCAGCAGCGATCTTTTTCAGGTCAATCATCGCAACAAACTCACTGGAGACCAGCTTGGTTGCCATAATACTTCCTGCATGCAATGCATCACTGGCCGGGATACCAATCAGCCACGCAAACGGATAAAACACATAACCCAGCAATTGCTGAAAGCTATAGCCAAACAGGCTGCTGCAGATAGCATTCACCGCAGAAATCAGTGCAATAAAACCGATAAGCATTGCGGTTATGATCATCGCCACTTTAAAGCCAGCCAGAATATATTCACCCAGCATTTCGAAGAAGGTCTGATCTTCGTGTAGCTTTTCCAGCGCGATAGGTTGCTGATCTTCAGCATGACTCAGCGGGTTAATAATGGATAGTACAATAAAGGCACTGAACATGTTCAGTATTAAGGCGGCGACAACATATCTGGCATCAATCATCGACATATACGCGCCGACAATCGAAAGCGATACGGTCGACATTGCTGTGGCTGCCATGGTGTACATACGACGTGGTGACAGATCACCCAGGATACCTTTGTAAGCAATAAAGTTCTCCGATTGCCCAAAGATCAGGGTGCTGACGGCATTGAAAGACTCCAGTTTGCCCATGCCGTTGACTTTAGATAATGCGGTGCCGATAACCCGGATAAACAGTGGCAGGATCCGCCAGTGTTGCAGAATACCAATCAGTGCTGAGACAAAAACGATAGGACAGAGTACCCCGAGGAACACAAAGGCCAGGCCCTGATTTGCCATACCGCCAAAGACAAAATCTGTTCCCTGAGCAGCAAACCTGAGAATAGTTTCAAAAAAATCAGAAATACCAGAAACTAATATCGTCCCACCCGATGAATGAAGCAGGAAATAGGATAGAGCCGCTTCAATAACCATTAGCTGAAGTATTATCCGTGGCCGGATTTTTTTACGATCGTTACTGAAAAGTAGTGCCAGAGAAAAAATGACAACAATGGCTAACAAAAAATGGAGTATATAAAGCATATCAATGCTATCCGTCTGACTGGAAATGAGGAAGGTATTTAGCCACAACTCGCAACACATTTCACGTAATGTCTGAAATCTTATCTGCGGGGCCGGCATACTATGACAGAGAATCCGTTGCCTGCTTTTTGTTCACGGGGCTTCTGTTGCTACCGGAAAGGGGCGTGAACTCTGCAGGTCTTTGATAAATAGAAGGCCGCCTGACAGTAAAAAACCGTCTTATATTTTTTTATGCAATTATTTTTCAATCTTGTTCTATGTCAGGCGACGGATTTATTTAAAAGATGGTTTTTATTTTTCCATTTCCGGAATGGATTATTAATTCAGGTTTTACCTGAGTTATCGAAATAATCCGCTGCTGATATTTTTCTTGTTGTGTTTTTTATAGTTGATTTTTAATCATCGAATGTTTATGGTGAATTTACCTTTGATGGGGTCCGGTTTTATTTTATATATACTGAAGGTTTATTTATTAATGAATAAGCCCGGTGTATGGATTATTGCCTTTCTGAACCTGACAGAGAAATATTCAGGGAGTTAAAAATATGCTATTCAAGCACAGGGATGTTATATTTCTTATTCTGATGATGAGTCTGAACGCATGCCGTATTCAGTCGCCACCGACCTATCCGGGATACTCATACGGTGAATTTATTTATCTTTCCTACGCCGCTAACGAGAAAATTGACCAGTTGTGGGTCAAAAAGGGCGATCAGGTCCGTAAGGGCCAGACGTTATTAACCATGGAAGATTTTACGACGCGTAATACTCTGGAGATCAGTGAGAAGGCATATCTGGCAGAAAAGGCACGCCTGACGGATCTCATTTCCGGTGATCGGCCCGCTGAGCTGGCAGTGATCCGGGCCCAGCTTGAAAGTGCACTTTCAGAAGAAGAGTTAGCAAAAAAACAGCATACGCGTCTGCAAAAATTATATCGTACCGGGGCTGTTTCGGCAGATGAATGGCAAAAATCGGTCGCCGCTTACCGGCAAAAGAGAGCCCTGGTACAGGAGCTGAAATCCCGGCTTGATGTCAGAAATTTACCCGCCCGGGAGGCGCTGATTGAAAGTCAGCAATTACAGGTTGAATCCGCCCGATTGCAAAGAGATAAAGCGCGCTGGGAACTGCAACAAAGTACCCTTATCGCACCGCAGGATGCCGTGGTCTTCGATACCCTCTATCGCCCCGGAGAGCGCGTAATTGCCGGAAGACCGCTAATAAGTTTACTTTCACCAGAAAATGTCCGGGTACGCTTTTTTATTCCGGAAAAAGAGCTGGGGGCGTTACATACGGGAATGAGCGTTCTGCTGGTATGTGATGGCTGTAAGCAACCTTATGCCGGCCGGATTAACTACATCAGCCCGGAGGCAGAATACTCTCCGCCGGTCATTTACAGCACGGAGCACAGGGATAAACTGGTGTATATGGCCGAGGCCGTACCGGAAAAAAGCACAGCGGCATTGATTAATATCGGGCAGCCTTTCCGTGTGGAGGTGATTCCGGATGAATGAATATTGTATTGGTGTCACCGGCCTGAATAAATACTTTGGTGACCATCATGCCGTCAGGGATTTTTCGCTGCATATTCATAAAGGCGAGATCCACGGCTTCCTGGGGCCAAACGGAAGTGGAAAGACAACCTCTATACGCATGATGTGCGGACTGATAACTCCGGACTCCGGCACGGGGTATTGTCTGGGTAAAGATATTTTCAGGCAACGTGACGAAATAAAAAAATGTATCGGCTATATGAGTCAGCAATTCTCAATGTGGGGAAATCTGACAATACGCGAAAATCTGCTTTTTATGGCCCGTTTGCATAATATCAGCCAGAAAGCGCAATCCGTGGACAGAATACTCTCTGAGCTTGGCTTGAGCTCGCGGCAGCATCAGCCGGCAAAGACGCTCTCCGGTGGCTGGAAACAGCGGATGGCTCTGGCCGCATGCCTGGTACATCAGCCACAGGTATTATTCCTGGATGAACCCACTGCGGGTGTGGATCCCCACTCGCGCAGAGACTTCTGGCAGATACTGCATCAGCTCTCTGCACAAGGTATTTCTATACTGGTCAGTACCCATTACATGGATGAAGCCGAACGGTGTCACCGGCTGGCATACCTGGCCTACGGTGATTTATTAGCCAGTGGAACGGCGCAGTCGATTATCCGTCAGCAGAATCTGACGACCTTGCAGATAGCCGGCCATGGGCTCTCTGTGCTCGAAACACAGTTACGTTCCTCTCCCGGCATTGAGCACACCATTATTCGCGGAAATGTCCTGAACGTGACTTCCCGTGATAAAGAGCGTCTGGTCGCTAGCCTGTCTGCACTTGTTTCTGAACAACACACTATTTCTCCGGTCATTACCTCACTGGAAGATGCGTTTTCATGTCTGATGATATCTGATGCAAATAATAAACATTAAGTTTTCTTTTATCCGCTGGCTGGCAATCGTTATCAAAGAGTTACATGAATTAAGACGTGAAAGAATCAGTATCCTGATGGTGTTTCTGACCCCGCTCGCCCAGCTGGTTATCCTGGGGTATGCCGTCAATATGGATCCCCATCGTTTGCCATCCGCATTACTGAATTATGATACCGGGCCGCTGAGTCAGGTATTTGTGAGCTCGGCGCAAAATACCGATTATTTTAATTTTCATCTCTTTCCGTCACCTGAAGAGGCTCGTAAGGCTTTTGTCCGTGGTGATATTCTGTTTATCCTGACGATACCCGAGGGGTTTACCCGCCAACTCCTGCGGGGAGAAAAACCACGAATTTTAGTGCAGGGTGATGCCGTTGATCCGCTGGCTATCAATAATGCCCTCAGTGCCCTGACCGGTGCGGCGAAAACCATGTTCAGAAATGATCTGCCGGAAGTATTACGTGCGGTGGAGAGGGCTGGCGAGTTTGAGCTGATCGTACACCGTATGTTTAATCCTGAAGGAGTTACGCAATATAATACGGTTCCGGGGATTATCGGTTCTGTCCTCAGTACCACGCTGATCTTAATGACGGCACTGGCTGTGACGCGGGAAAGGGAAAACGGCGGGATGGAGAGTTTGCTCATCTCACCGGTGAGCGGGATGGAAGTGATCCTGGGGAAAATAACCCCTTATATTATTATCGGCGCTTTTCAGTCGGTCATGATCCTCTTGTCTGCGCTTTTTCTGTTTAAGATACCAATGCTCGGTAGTGTCTTTTTGCTCTTTATCGTCCTGATCATCTTTATCTTTCTCTGCCTGGCTATCGGGGTCACCATTTCCGGTCTTGCCAAAAATCAGTTACAGGCGTTACAGCTCTCTTCGTTTTATTTTATCCCCTCGGTCATGCTTTCAGGATTTATCAGTCCCTTTATCAGTATGCCTGTCTGGGCACAGTGGATAGGGGCCTGTCTGCCATTAACCTGGTTCATACGCCTGATCAAAGGAGTCATGCTGAAGGGATATACCGGCAGTGAACTGTTGCCAGAGCTACTGGCGTTGGTATCCCTGGGGATAATCACGCTCCTTATCGCCGCCATCAGCTATCGTAAAACGCTGGACTGAGCGTTCCGGGCATAGGCAGGAGGCGGCGAAATCCGTATAATGCGCAGCCAGTTAATAGCAGCCGGAGAAAGAACATGCGTCCAGCAGGCCGTAGTGCACAACAAGTGCGTCCAGTCACCCTGACCCGCCATTACACCAAACATGCTGAAGGTTCAGTGCTGGTGGAGTTCGGGGAAACCAAAGTACTTTGTACGGCCACCGTGGAAGAAAGTGTCCCGCGTTTTCTGAAAGGAAAAGGCCAGGGATGGGTAACCGCAGAGTACGGTATGTTACCGCGTTCTACCCATAGCCGTATGGCCAGGGAAGCGGCAAAAGGGAAGCAGGGGGGAAGAACCCTCGAAATCCAGCGTCTGATCGCACGTTCGTTGCGGGCTGCTGTTGATTTACAGGCCCTGGGTGAATATACCATCACTCTGGACTGTGATGTGATCCAGGCTGACGGTGGCACCCGTACTGCGTCTATCACCGGTGCCTGCGTGGCATTGGCCGATGCACTGAATGCTCTGGTGGCGGCCGGTAAACTGAAAGCCAACCCGATGAAAGGCATGGTTGCCGCGATTTCTGTCGGTATTGTTGAAGGTGAAGCGGTCTGTGATCTTGAGTATGTCGAAGATTCAGCCGCAGATACCGATATGAATGTTGTCATGATGGAAGATGGCAGAATGATAGAATTACAGGGAACGGCAGAAGGTGAACCGTTCAGCCACGAGGAATTGCTTAGCCTGTTGGCTCTGGCGCGTGGCGGTATTGATACCCTGATTGATGCCCAGAAGGCTGCGTTAGCGATCTGACAGACAGGCGACCCCCGGGTCGCTTTTTTTATATGAGGAATAAAATGAAACCCTGGCAACGTGAATTTATTGAATTTGCACTGGAGAAACAGGTTCTGAAGTTTGGCGAATTTACGCTGAAATCAGGACGTAAGAGCCCTTACTTTTTTAATGCAGGCCTCTTCAATACCGGACGGGATTTAGCCCGCCTGGGCCGTTTTTATGCACAGGCACTCACGGACGCAGGGATCCGCTTCGATTTACTTTTCGGGCCGGCCTATAAAGGAATTCCGATTGCTACGACGACAGCCGTGGCGTTGGCCGACCACCATGACCACGATGTGCCTTACTGCTTTAACCGTAAGGAAGCCAAAGATCATGGTGAAGGCGGACTCCTGGTCGGTAGCCCGTTACAGGGACGGATCATGCTGGTGGATGATGTGATTACCGCCGGCACGGCTATCCGTGAATCGATGGAAATTATTGCGGCGCATAACGCCACCCTGGCCGGGGTATTAATTTCACTGGATCGCCAGGAACGGGGGCGTGGTGAGATTTCGGCCATCCAGGAAGTAGAGCGTGATTATCAGTGCCAGGTGACGTCAATTATTTCCCTGAATGATCTTATCCGTTATCTGGAAGAAAAACCGGAAATGGCTGAGCATCTGACTGCCGTACGTGCCTATCAGCAACAATACGGCATCTGAGGCCTGTCATTATGACGGCGGGCGAACAGCCCGCTGAATTACTGAAGCTGCATTGCCAGCAGAGGCCAGCGGCTTTCGAAGTCTGCGGTTGGCCGGAAACGGAACTCTGATCTGACGAACCGCGAAAGTAACCCTTCACAGAATGCCAGTAACTGGCTGGCCAGCAGCGTTTCGTCGGTCATGAATCCTTCGCCTTCGCGCAGTTTTTTCTCACGCATCACCTGACGTAGCTGGACTTCAATACGTTCAAATAACTGATTAATTCTGTCCTGCAGACGATCCTGCTCAAACATCAGCGCATGGCCGGTAAGAATACGTGTCAGCCCGGGATTACGCTCACCGAAACCCAGGATCAACTGGATAATCAGTTTTAGCCGCATCAGCGTTTCTTTTTCATCATTCAGAATAAGATTGATGCGGGTAATCAGACTGTCCTCGATAAACTCGATAAGACTGTCGAACATTTTTGTCTTGCTTGGAAAGTGGCGATACAGGGCGGCCTCTGAGACGCCTACATTCGCCGCCAGCTTAGCGGTTGTGATGCGCTGACTACCATCCCCGGACTCCAGCATCTGCGCCAGTGCCTGCAAAATCTCTTCGCGACGATTCCGTTTCGCGTTCTTTTTTTCTGCCATGTGTGAAAGGACCCCTGAAAATCACCTTGAAACGCTGTACCGGTTCACTAACTCCGGAGTACCGGTGCCGTGTTGAGTGGCTTTTTGACTGACCACTTTCTGTGAGCACAAAAGTTCCGGTTCATATGATCTGTCGCCAGGGAACCGGAAGATGAAAGGTACAGAAGTTGCTGCTGATAAATTACTGACGACCGGAGTGGCCAAAGCCGCCTTCACCGCGTTCACTGGTATTGAACTCTTCCACCAGGTTGAACTCCGCCTGTACGACCGGCACAAAGACTAACTGTGCAATGCGATCTCCTGGCTGGATGGTAAAGGCCTCCTGAGCGCGATTCCATACTGAAACCATAAGCTGCCCCTGATAGTCAGAATCGATCAGTCCGACCAGATTACCCAGCACGATGCCATGCTTATGCCCCAGTCCGGAACGTGGCAGGATCACCGCGGCCAGCTGAGGGTCAGCGACGTGAATAGCCAGTCCGGTTGGCAGCAGGGTGGTCTCGCCCGGCTGAAGGATTAACGGTGCATCGATACACGCCCGTAAGTCGAGACCCGCAGAACCCGGAGTAGCATAAGCGGGCAGAGGGAATTCATTCCCGACACGCGGGTCGAGGATTTTAATGTCGATTTTTTTCATCATAAAGGCGGACTATCTCGTCTAATAATTGCTGGCCAAGGAGCTGTTTTGTACTAAGGGGTAGTACTTTCTCTCCCTCCTGCCAAAAAAGGTGAAGCGCATTATGGTCACTTTTGAAGCCCTGTTCAGTCAGAGACACATCATTGGCGCAAATTAAATCCAGCTGTTTTCGTCTTCTTTTCTGCCGGGCGTATTCTTCCACATTACGTGTTTCCGCCGCAAATCCGACCACATAGGGGCGATGCTGTTCCAGTGCGGCGACACCGGCAACAATATCCGGATTTTTAACCAGTTGCAGCGTCAGTGAGTCGTCACTTTGCCCTTGTTTTTTTATTTTTTCACTGGCAATGGTCGCTGCCCGATAATCAGCGACAGCCGCTGTACTGATAAAGATATGCTGCTGACGAATATCGGTCATAACGGCCGTTTGCATATCAAGCGCCGTCGTTACGTCGATGCGCCTGACACCGTGCGGGGTGGGTAGTACTACCGGTCCGGCAACCAGCGTGACCCTGGCGCCACGTCGGGCAGCGGCATCTGCGATGGCAAACCCCATTTTACCTGAGCTGTGGTTCGTAATATAGCGCACAGGATCCAGCGCTTCCTGTGTCGGGCCTGCGGTGATCATTACGTTCAGATGTTGCAAATCTGTGACCGTACCGGCAAGGCAAATAGCATGGCGAACGATCTCTTCCGGGTCAAGCATTCTTCCCGGACCGATATCACCACAGGCCTGGCTTCCGCTGTCCGGTCCCCAGAGGTGTATTCCATGCTTCTCAAGGCGGTGCAGATTTTCCTGAGTAATCGACGAACGGTACATTTGCTGATTCATTGCCGGTACCACCGCGACAGGTGCAGCGGTGGCCAGACAGGCTGTAGTCACCAGATCGTTGGCCATACCCTGACTAATACGGGCGATAATATCTGCAGTGGCGGGCGCAATAATGACGAGATCTGCCCATTTGGCCAGTTCAATATGCCCCATTGCCGCTTCGGCGGCAGGGTCCAGCAGACTATTAAGGACCGGATAACCACTCACTGCCTGCAAACTCAGCGGGGTAATAAATTCCTTTGCGGCATCAGTCATCATCACTCTGACGTCGGCACCCCGTTCACGCAAACGGCGTACCAGTTCAGGAGTTTTATAGGCGGCGATACCACCACTGATCCCCAGAAGGATCTTTTTACCGACTAATTCCATTATTTTCGCCTCATGTTTGTCTCCGTTGCCGCGAAGTCCGCCCACAACCCCGGCATTTTATCATATTCGCCGTCCGGCAAAACGGTTTAGGGAGCAGAATGTGGCGTACGGCCCGGTTAGCAACCTGGTGCTGTTTTCCCGTAAGACGCGGTTAGCGGGCTGTGATCCCGGCCAGTCTTTCTGTCAGTGTCCATAGAATCCGCCAGGGCAGCGCACTAAAGTGCAGAGAACGAAGAGGAGGTGACGATGGAAGAGCTACGACCCAGAGAAAAACTGAGCAGATTCGGTGCGGAGGCATTAACGGATGCAGAACTGCTGGCGATATTTTTGCGTACAGGCGTCACCGGGATGGGCGTTATGGCGCTGGCAGAGACGATCCTTAAGCAGTTTGGTTCATTATATGCGCTCATGGCCGCAGGGAAAGAAAATTACCTGGCGGTACGCGGCATCGGTATCGCGAAGATGACCCAGCTTCTCGCGGTGACTGAACTAAGCCGCCGTTTTTTTCAGGCACAACTACTTACCGTGTCAGTGCTGGAAGACCCGGGAGCGACCTGGAATTATTTAGCCAGCCAGTTATCCCATCAGGAGCGTGAAATTTTCATGGTGATTTTCCTGGATAACCAGCATCGGGTTCTGTCGGCACAGAAAATGTTCACGGGTTCGCTTAACAGTGTCGAGGTGCATCCGCGGGAAATTGCCCGTGAAGCGTTGAAAATTAATGCAGCGGCATTAATACTGGCTCATAATCACCCTTCCGGAATTGCCGAACCCAGTCAGGCCGATAAAGATGTGACTCAGCGCATTCATCAGGTCTGCAGGTTACTGAACATAAGGCTTTTAGACCATCTGGTGATCGGCAAAGGACAATACGTCTCTTTTGCTGAACAGGGCTTGCTTTAGTATAAAAAGCGCGCATTCGTTGCGGGGTACAGGCGAAAAACAGTAGTTTTTCGCCGATCCGAAGAGATCTTTATCTGTTCGGGACTTGAGCGTTTGCCCCGCAGAGCGTATACTACGCCACCTTTGAGAATCTCGGGTTTGGCGTTTAGGCCTGCTCAGCGGGTTCACATTGAACTCGCCTGGATGGGTTAAAAGCCTGACGAGGCGGCCAGAACCTAAGTACAAAGCTCGAGCTGATTTGATTTTTGGAGATATGACATGTCACGAGTCTGCCAAGTAACTGGCAAGCGCCCGGTGAGCGGAAACAACCGTTCCCACGCACTGAACGCGACGAAACGCCGTTTCCTGCCTAACCTGCACTCACACCGTTTCTGGGTTGAGAGCGAAAAGCGTTTTGTTACCCTGCGTGTATCTGCTAAAGGTATGCGTATTATTGATAAAAAGGGCATCGATTCTGTATTAGCAGATATCCGTACCCGCGGTGAGAAGTACTAAGGAACTAAATCATGGCTAAAGGTATTCGTGAGAAGATCAAGCTGGTTTCTTCTGCTGGTACAGGTCACTTCTATACCACTACGAAGAACAAGCGTACTAAGCCGGAAAAACTGGAACTGAAAAAGTTCGATCCAGTTGTCCGTCAGCACGTTGTCTACAAAGAAGCCAAAATTAAATAATTTTGGTATTCTGAAAAAACCCGGCTCCGGCCGGGTTTTTTGTTTTCCGGGCCTGAAATTTTCGTGTGTAAGGAGTAACGATGCCTGAACTACCTGAAGTTGAGACCAGTCGCCGGGGGATTGAACCTCATCTGACAGGGGCGACCATACTTCATGCTGTGGTACGTAATTCCAGACTACGCTGGCCCGTCTCTCCGGAAATTCTGTCACTCAGTGATCAGCCGGTACTGAGCGTGCAGCGCCGGGCGAAATATTTGCTGCTGGAGCTGCCGGAAGGCTGGATCATCATTCATCTGGGGATGTCCGGGAGCCTGCGGGTTCTGCCGGAAGAGCTACCGGCCGAAAAGCACGACCATGTGGACCTGGTCATGAGTAACGGCAAAATTCTGCGTTATACCGATCCCCGACGGTTTGGTGCCTGGCTATGGGAAACTGATCTCACGACCAGCAGGGTACTGTCACACCTGGGGCCGGAACCCTTAAGCGAGGCATTCACCGCCAGCGGGTTGCAGGAGAAGTCACGGCGTAAGCGCATCCCCATCAAGCCCTGGCTAATGGATAATAAACTGGTGGTAGGGGTAGGCAACATCTATGCCAGTGAATCTTTATTTGCTGCAGGTATCCTGCCGGACAGACTAGCCTGTGAGTTAACGGATAGCGAAGCCGGGACGCTTGTGGCATGTATTAAGCAGGTGCTGCAGCGGTCTATTGAGCAGGGCGGGACCACATTACGTGATTTCTTACAGACCGACGGAAAACCTGGTTATTTCGCACAGGAACTGCAGGTCTATGGCCGGGCCGGAGAACCCTGCCGTCAATGCGGCAGCCTGATCCTCAGCGGCCGGCATGCACAGCGCAGCACGTACTGGTGCCCTGAATGCCAGCGATAGTGACTTAGTCATGCAGCTTACTTAACAGCGCCTGACAGATTTCCGGGGTCACAAACCCGGAAATATCACCGTGATGCCGGGCGACCTCTTTCACCAGAGAGGAAGAGATAAAAGCATAGGCTTCGGCGGGGATCAGGAAGATACTTTCCAGACCGGGTAATAAGTGATTATTCATCAGCGCCAGCTGACGTTCGTAGTCAAAATCAGAGACGGAACGTACGCCCCGGATCAGAACATTTGCCTGCTGTTTTCCCGCGAAATCCGCCATCAGCTCACTGAAGCCTGTCACCTCGACATTGGCCAGATGAGAGGTCGCCTGTTGTGCCAGCGACACCCGCTCTTCCAGCGTAAACATCGGTTGTTTCGTGCGGTTATGCGCAATCGCCAGAATGACATGATCAAACAGCCGGGAAGCGCGGGTAATGATATCCAGATGCCCCAGAGTCAGGGGATCAAAGGTTCCGGGATAAATCGCTCGGGTCGTCATCGCGGTCTCCGTCACTTCGTCCGGGTTAATGCCCAGAGTATGGCATATTTATTAAACGTATATTGTGCATTCACCAGAGCAAGTATCCATCCCTGATGACCATCCAGAAAACCAGCCCGCAGAAGGGCTGTTTTAAGCCATGCTGCAACGGTATGACTGTAGACAGAAAAAAGTCCGCAGCGACGGCCCTGTCGGGCACGTTGCTGCGCCCAGGCATTCGCATAGGCTAATTGCTTCTGTTGAAAATGATGCAGGTCGCGGCAGGTTAAATGCTGCAGATCGCCGGTCAGCCTGATGACCGTAGCACCAGGATGCTCGAGAGACTCATGCACCAGATGGGAATTATAGGTAAAGCTGGCAGGGTAAAGACGGGTGACTCTGTCCGGGTACCAGCCGCTGTGGCGCATATAACGTCCCAGGAACCAGTTACTGCGTGCCATGCTGTAAACCTGGTGTTCCTGTGGCGGTTGTGAAAGGAGCGTTTCAATCGACTGACGTAGTTCAGGAGTCACTCGTTCATCCGCATCAATCATCAGGATCATATCGCCGCTGGCATATTGCTGGGCCTGCTGACGTTGGGGGCCGAAGCCAGGCCACTGCGTACTCTGAAATACTTTGGCCCCCGCCTGACGGGCAATTTCAACGGTCTGATCGGTACTTCCGGAGTCCAGAACAACGATTTCATAGGCCCAGCTAACAGATGCCAGACATTCCGGGATCAGCTCTGCTTCATTTTTCGTGATCATTACGACTGAAAGGCGCTGGCGAGTATTCATCAGTGTGTCCGTGGCGGAAGGTAAGGTTCAAGAAGGTCGACTAAACGCTGCAATGCCCCCTGATTCCGGCGTAAAACGTCAACGGCATGGTGACCAAGATAACGGCGGTAATCATCATCCTGCAATAGTTTACTGACCTCTCGGGTCAGAGTATCGGAATCCGTTACCGTGAGCATACCCTGAGCGTCCTGCAGCTTGCTGCAGATATCTTTAAAATTCCAGATATAAGGTCCCATGATCACCGGAATGGCATGGGCCGCAGGTTCAAGGGGGTTATGACCGCCACGTTCAACCAGGCTGCCGCCAACGAAAGCCAAATCGGCAATACCGTATAACAACATAAGCTCACCCATCGTATCCCCTATCACGACCCGGGTGCTGGCTGACGGAATTTCGCCACTGCTGCGGGTGATATAGCTGAGGCCGGCTTTTTGTGTCAGGGAAATAGCCTCCGGGAAACGTTCAGGATGGCGGGGGACCAGTATCAGTAGCAGGTCAGGATATTGCTCCAGCAAGCGCTGGTGGCTATTCAGAATAATACTCTCTTCACCATCGTGAGTGCTGGTGGCTATCCAGACCGGCCGGTGCGGAGCCCATTGACGACGTAGAGTGACGGCCCGGGCTGCCAGTTCCGGCGTGACTGAAATATCAAATTTAAGACTACCGGTCACGGCCAGATGGCTGCGTTTCAGGCCCAGTTCCACAAAACGCTCACCATCCTCAGCATTTTGGGCAGCAATAAGCGTAATACTGCGCAGCAGGCGTTGCATAAAACGGCCCAGTTTCTGGTAACCCCGGAACGAGCGTTCAGATAATCGGGCATTGGCGATAACTAACGGGATTTTCCGCTGATGCAATATATGAATCAGTCCCGGCCAGAGTTCTGTTTCCATGATAATCATCAGCCGTGGCCGGGCGGTATTCAGAAAGCGGTGTGTTGCGCCGGGTAAATCGTAGGGCAGATACACATGGTCAACGTCTTTACCGAAAGCCGACTGGGCTCGTTCTGAGCCGGTAGGGGTCATGGTTGTGACGGTAATAGGGAGCGATGGATAACGATGACGCAATGCTCTGACCAGCGGTACGGCAGCCAGGGTCTCTCCGACAGACACGGAATGCAGGACGATACCCTCCGGTCTGACTTTGCCTGCGCAAAACCCATAGCGTTCTGCCCAGCGTTTACGATAGGCTGGCGCTTTTCGGCTACGAATAAGTAATTTAACCCATATAAAGGGTTGAATCAGATAAAGAATTGTCTGGTATAAACGCAACAACATTATGTGAATTCGGCTTGGGATGTTACAGGCATGGTAGCATAAATGTCAGTGAATAGGCATTTAACGCCGGCGCTGAATAAGGCGGAATAATCTCTGTTTTCCGGGCCATACCGGCCCGGAAAAATCAGTTATTAAGATAATAATGTCTCATAAAGACGGAATAACTGTTCTGATAAATGTTCAGGCGTATAAGGGAGGATCGTTTCCCGTGCATGCCGGCCCATGTCAGAGTGCAGAGCCTGTGAGGGCAGCAGCCCGATAGCCCCGGCCATCCCCGGGATATCCAGCGCATCGGTGATGAACCCATTATGTCCTGATTTTATAAATTCAGCGCCGCCACAATGGGTACTGGTAATGACCGGTAATCCACATGCCATCGCTTCCAGGATCACGTTCGGGAACGGATCGTAGAGTGTGGGTAACAGCAACCCGTCGGCCAGCTGATAAAAGGGTAATGTCTGAGGTTGCATACCGGCAAAATGCACCCGCTGTTCACATCCCAGCGACTGTGCAAGCTGACGATAGCGTTGCTCCATTTTATCTTTGCCCACAACCAGCAAATGACTTTCGGTGGCAGAAATGGCTTCAATGGCTGCTTTCAGTCCTTTTCTTTCGAAACCGGAACCGACAAAAATCAGACAATGCGCCTGTAACGGAATATGGTGTTGCTGGCGTAGTTGTTGCCGTTGTTTTTCATCTGCCGGCCGGAATTTCTGGTGATCGATGGCATTATAAATGACATGGATCTTATCTGCCGGGACGGCAAAATCTTCCATGATTTCCTGCTTCACCATATCCGCATTACAGATGACGGCCTTGAGATGGGGTGAGGTGTACATTTCCTGTTCTGCCTGCATGACATACCGGTGGTAGCGGTCGGCCATTAACTGGCGCTGTTTCCAGGGTGACAGAATACGTGAGCGCTGCATTAACCAGCGGCGATGTACACCATCGCCGGCACGGTAAATATCGCAACCGGCGATCCGCTCATGGCTTTGAACAATATCGAATGCCTGCTGTTGCCAGAGCTTTCTGGCGGCGTTGGCGAACCCCCGTTCCCGGCTGATACGCCCCCATTTCATCGGGTTGCACAGATGTATTTTCCAGTCCGGGTGCGCATCGCCCTGCCACTGGCGGGTAATGACGTTAAGCTCCATATCTTTATGATTTAATGCCTCGAGGGCCCTGGAGACAAAACGTTCGGCACCGCCATCCGGGCGATATTTCTGACGGACGATGGCCAGACGTATTTTTTTCATTTCAGTAGATCCCGCGCCGCAGTGAGCACTGCTTCAACCGGAATTAAATCCAGGTAGCGTTCAGTGGTGTTGGTTTGAATGTCATCCGGGTCAGGTAACGGACCAAAATCTCCGGCCCAAATCGTTTCCCCTTTTCCTTCCCAGGGGTGCCAGAATGTCAGCTTGGAGGGGCCAAACAACGCGACATAAGGCGTATTCAGGGCAGCGGCCATATGCATCGGTACAGAGTCGACACCGATAAAGAGTTCCGCCTGATCAATTAACGCGGCTAACTGCGGGAGCGTCATTTTTCCTGCCAGAGAAACAATATGCTCACCGTGGCTGAGTGACTGAATTCTGCCGGCCATTTCAGTTTCTGCCTGGTCGGGGCCGGATGTCAGGACTATCGAATAGCCGTCAGCGGCCAGTTGTGTGATCACTGCCGCCATTTTTTCGTCCGTCCAGCATTTAAAAAACCAGCGGGATGACGGATGTACCACAATATACCGGCCGGTAATCTGTACCTGTTTCAGTAACTGACGTATGGCGTCGGCATCGGCTGGCTGATAGCTCATGGTCACTTCACTGCGGATATGCGGCAGAGCAAGAGGTTCCAGCAGGGAAAGGTTTTGTTCCACCGTATGCATCTTTCCGTGTCCGGAGACCGGGACCCGTTGCGAGTGGCAGAATCGCCACAGTGCGCCCTTCCGTTTCGGGTAATCAAATCCCAGACGTTGTTTAGCGCCGGTAAAGCGTGTGATCAACGCACTCCGCCATTGATCAGCCAGATTAATGACTAAGTCGTAATGTTGTGTTCTGAGTAACCGTAATAAACGCCACTCATGAGCGATATGGCGCATTGGACCCAGCTTTTTCCAGGCTCTGTCGATGGAAAAACACCGGGTAATAAGCGGGTTATTGATCAGCATAGCTTCTGTTTCTTTATACAGAAGAACATCGATTCTGGCACCGGGATAACTGGTACTGAGTGTTTTGATCACCGGAGTCGTCAATAACATATCACCATGATGGCGAAGTTTAATGACCAGTATTCTCTTAGGGGAAGTAGATAGTGCCGGCGTATGACTCATACCTGTCGCTTTTCTTAAATTAAAAAAATCCCATTAAGGGTCTCTGCCTGATAGCCCGGGTCAAATCTCAGTATGTTGCAGCATTCGACCCATTATCCCGCCATTAGTTCGCCCTGACTTGCTTCAGGCGCAGGATACGATCATCCACAGAATAACGAATACTTTTTGATAAACGACACTGTATCAAATAAATATGACAGCGGGGGAATGTTGCGGGAAAAATCCTGTTACCGCTGATGAATTATAACGCTTTATCGGCAGATTCTGTCAGTGTTAGCATCATGCAGGAAGGGATAAGGATAATTACCGCCCTTTCTTCAGAGGGAATACTTATGTTCCCGGAATTCATCGCACGAAAGATATCGGTGAGCCGGAGAAGGGGTAGTATTATTTTCGGGTTTATTCCATCATGCGAAGCACGTGCTTTCCGGCAGGAAATTCGCAGTGATTTCCTTCGGCTCCCGTGTTTTCAGAGGGTTGGCATTTCCTTTTGATTTATATTGGTTTTTTATAGTGATACGCGATTGTCAGGGGCGAGCCAGTCAAAAATGAGAGAAACAAAAAAAAATAAAATCAGGCTGGTGAATGCCTGGTTAAGTGTTTTCCATCGTCATACCGCAAGCTCTGAAGAGAAGGCTGCACAACTTTCCCGCAGAGAGTTCCGTTCTATCCTGGTGTATTCCACAACCGCCCTTGGCGATTACATGTTTAATACACCCGCATTACGGGCAATCCGCCGGCGTTATCCGGAGGCCAGAATCATCCTGGTCGCTCACCCTAAATATGAGCAATTGCTGAAAGAACGCGAATTCTATGATGATGTCGTGTTCTGGAACAATAAGATCGGCACACTGGCGGGATTTATTCGCGAAGCGAAAGTGTTCTCTCCTGAGCTGGCCGTCATGCTGCATTCGCATATTCCTTACGATATTCTTAGCGCGGCGATGTTGGGTTGCCGTTATCTGGTGCGGGATAATTACGGGAAAGATATCGGGGAACTGTCACGCTGGCTGGTGTATGGCGTGGATCAATGTGAAGGGCATATTATCGGCCGAAAAATGCAACTGGTATCGGCCCTGGGATGCGATACCTCGGATGTGGATATGGCCCCGCCTTGTGCTTATGTTCCGCAGCCAAAATCACCGTCAGTCTTCCGGGTGGGTTTTCAGTTGGGAGCCTCAACACGCATCCGGTGCTGGCCACCCGCATATTTTGCTGAACTGGCCGGAAATATTTTACGTGAGTTCCCGGGCAGTGAGATCGTGCTTATCGGTTCGCCCGCAGAGGCCGATCTGGCCCGGCAAGTCATGGACGCCTGTGCCCCGTCGCTCAGAGAGGCGGTGACCAGTTTCGTCGGTAAAACAACCTTACCTGAACTGCTGGGGGTTATCTCCTCAATGGATATGCTGGTCACCGGTGATACCGGGCCTCTGCATCTGGCTATCGCCCTGAAAGTACCGACATTGAGTCTGTTCGTGACGGAATCGCCTGAAAACAGTGGTCCCTATCAGGACCGCCATTTGCATCGTTGTATTTATCTGCCTGCCTCCGACCCGCGGGTCACCGATAAAGACGAGCCGCTGAAGGCTATTTCTGTTGCGACGGTATTCAGCGAAGTGACGGAAATGAAGCGCTCACTGTCACTGCCTCAGCCGTAATCACCCGGCCCCCTTTCAGCGCAGGGGGCTTACTGATTAATCAGTGCGATATATTGGCGGCAGACTGAGTCGAGCTGATATACAGCGAATGATGTTTCAGTCAGGGGGACAGGATGGCTGTCGATAAATGCGATCTTCTCTGCCAGAGATTCCGGTGTCAGATCCGAAAGCCCGGCCGCTAACGGCCCGGTTAAGATTTCTGCCGGTCCGCCCGGACAGCGCGTACTGACTACCTGTGTACCGCAGATCAGTGCCTCTGCCAGCACATTACCAAAGCCTTCGCTATCTGAACTCAGGATCAGCATCCTGGCATTTTTTATCCATCGATACGGATTACTGTCGAATCCCCGGAATATCACCTTCTCAGTAATACGGAGTTCTTCAGCCAGTGCCTGAAGCTTGCGTTTACTCTCTTCACTGCCTTCCCCGAGTAATACCAAAGGCCAGGGCAGGCCGCTCAGGGCATAGGCGCGTAACAAACGATCGTGGCGTTTCACGGTATGGAAACGCCCGACATGCAGCAGATAACTCTTTGGCGGGTAGGGTACCGGCTCAACTGCAGCGTCCCGGATAGCAGGGAAATCAAAGGGATTAAAGATAATCCTCTCTACTGCCGGCACGACGGAGAACTGCTGACAAAGGTCGTCTGTCACATAGTGTGAAACGCCGATGATCTTTCTGTGGTGATATACACGGTGTATTTTTCTGACTTTCAGCCAGCGCGAGGCTCCGGTACGGTGGCCGAGATACGACGATGAGAAAACGCCGTGCAGACAAAACCAGGTTTTACCGGGGTCAATCTTGCGACTGCGTCGGACAATACGGTCGGTTTTATGCAGATGGGACAGCACCAGATCGACGGGGCCGCGTTCTGCCGTCAACTTACTGAAGGCATGATCAAGCTGACGGGCCCGGCGGGACAGTTCTGTCAGTTTGCGCCAGGGGACTTTCGCGGTATCTTCGGCCACCCGGTAATCCAGGCCATCGGGCAGTGTAAAATGACAGACATCACGCAGAGAAATCAGTGAGACCCGGTGTCCTTGTGTAAGAAACCCCTGCGCCAGCGTTAAAACCACTTTTTCGGCACCGCCGCCGGGCAGACCATCAATAATCATCGTGATATGATGTTGTGACACTGTTTATATCCTTCTGTGAGAACGCGCGGTTATCGAAACGGGTAAAGAGAACCTCTGTCCCGTCCAGTGACGAAAGCCGGCCGGAATCTCCTGTGAGCGTATGCAAAAATACCAGAAAAACCGCCAGGTAAACATCAGAGATAATTCATGACCAGACCTGCTTTTCTCATCACAATCGATACCGAAGGTGACAATCTTTGGCAAAATCACCGGGTAATCGCCACGGAAAATACCCGTTTCCTCTCCCGTTTTCAGCAACTCTGTGAGAAATATCAGTTTAAACCGACCTGGCTTACGAACTATGAGATGGCAAAAGACCCGGCATATGTGGAATTTGCCAGCGATGTCATTGCCAGAAACCAGGGGGAAGTGGGGATGCATTTGCATGCCTGGAACAGCCCCCCGGAGTACCCGCTGACCGATGATGACTGGAAATGGCAGCCTTATCTGATCGAGTATCCGGATGATATTCTGGACGCCAAAGCCCGTTTTATGACGGAGTTACTGGAAGAGTCTTTCGGGGTTGCGATGAAAAGTCATCGGGCGGGGCGCTGGGCTTTCGACGAGCGTTATGCGGCCGTCCTGACCCGACTGGGGTACTGTGTCGACTGTTCTGTAACGCCGCGCGTTAACTGGCAGTTTACTGCCGGAGCCCCCCAGGGTAACGGCGGGACAGATTATACCCATTTTCCCCGGCAAGCCTATTTCCTGGACCCTGAGGATATTTCAAGAGCAGGTCCCGGGACATTGTTAGAAATACCGATGAGTACAGACTACAAGCACTCACCGGGGGTCCGGCGGATCAAACAGGGGGTCGATAAGATCAGGGGCCGGCAGCGCTCTCCGGCGGTTTATTGGTTGCGGCCGTCCAGAGATAATCTCAGTGCCATGCAACGGGTCGTGGAACGTAATCTGGCATCGGGCAGTGATTATGTGGAGTTTATGCTGCACTCTTCTGAGTTTATGCCGGGTGGCAGTCCGACGTTCAAAACAGCGGCAGATATCGAAACCTTGTATGAAAACCTCGAACAACTGTTTGCCTGGCTGCAGCCACAGACCACCGGCATGACACTGTTTGAATATTATACTGCCCGGATGCAGGCAGGAAAGCGCCTGTAGTCCCGCGCCTATCTTCGCCTGATCACTGAGCTATCAGGCGAAGACAATGGCGAGGAAGATAAAGCATAGCCAACGGGGAACCAGAACAGATACCAGAACTCCTGTGGATTCCCGATGACAAACATCCCCTGTGTTGTATAAAAAAGCATGCTGAAAATCATGAGTATTGCACCGCAGTCATATTCCTGCTTAGGCGTTTTAAGCGCAATAGTCAGGGCGTAAAGCAGCAGCGAAAGCAGTAATCCGCCGCCGATAATGCCGCCTTTGAGTAGTGTCCCGATGTACAGACTGTGAGCCGTATGAATATGCTCCCCGGAATAATTAATAAAGTGTAATTGATAACTGAATCCGTTACCGATGAGGTAATGACGGGAAAAGAGTTCAAGACTGTGTTTCCAGATGCTGAAACGCAGGAACGACTGTGTATATGCTTCCTCTGCCCGTAAACGGATCAGCGTGCCCAGCTCAGTAGTTTCTATAAAAATGGCTGATAAAATAATGATTGCTAAGGCAATGGCAATATTCTTACGGTTCAGCCCCGGTAATCCCTTACCGATAAAATACGCGATAATTAATGACAGGAAGGGGCCCCTGCTTTGGGTGAGCAGGATAAAGAAAATGAACAACCCCATGCAGGGAAACAGTAATTTATTTTTTGTTTCCTGATAGAGTGATATTGATAGTATTAAGGCAATACAGGCCAGTCCCGACAGATCTATTACATTTTCTGCTGTCGGATTATGCTCTGTCACCGGGCCACGATGAAGGATAACCTGAAAGTTAGAGAGCAGCAGCCAGGTAAACACGATCGTAAATCCCAGGATAATCAGGCCCAGAATTCGCTTTCTGTCCGGTGAACTGAGAACCATCGCGGTCATAGTGATATAGAATAAGATATAGAGACTGTGAGTCAGGGTCGCCGTGATATTCCCCGGGTCTGCCGACCAGAGATTACTCAGCGTGAAGTAAAATAAAAAAGCAGCGACGATCAGCAATCCCCGGAGGAGTGCAAGGTTAGTTCTCAGGGCATGAGCCGCCGTCTTATTGACGATGACGTGAAAGAGAAAAAAAAGGATCGCCAGGTGTAAAAGGTTATTGGTTTTTGTTGAACCATTAAACAGTGTGTTGAAAAATAAGAAGGCGGTAAAAAAAAAGGTGTAAGGTAAGAACGTTCTTTTACTGCCTGGAAAAGAAATCATTCCCGTTTTCCTTTTTGAATATAGAATCAGGTATCGCACTCTGAGGCGATAAATTAATGACTTTTACTTCATTTTTTCTTAATATTTCACTGGCATGTTTTAATGAGGGGAGTATCGTCTTTTCCAGGAAAGTATCCAGTAATGTCGGAAGTTTATCCTGATTATCTTCATAAAATCTGGGCTGGTTAAAATTATTCATATCAAGCCCGATGATATATATCTTTTTAAATCCACAGAACGATAATATTTGCAATGCCCAGTAAATAACCGTCGCGGCATCGGCAATGCCCTGTCTTATGTCGCTATTAAATGCAATGTCTTCTCTCTCCTGACTGTACAGGAGCCCTGGAGGTGGCCGCAGCGTCTGCCTTATGTCTTTTATCGGGACAAAAGGCTCGAAAATCCTGTAACTGATATCTTCTATCGGGATTAAAGTGCACTTTATCTGTTCGCGTCCGAAGTTATTAACTATGTTTATAATTCCGTGCACTGTGGTGAACAGTTTCAGGGCTGGATCTGCAATAATGTGTTGGACTATCTGCGGCCTGTCATTAAAAAAACCCATATCGACGATGATGTAGAAACGGAACTGTACTTTTTTATTCAGGTGATATGCCCCGTTGACCCCCATTGCCGGGATGGGGGGGAACAGATCAAAATTGAGTGAATTTACCGATGGCCCCGTCGCAGAAAGCAGTATTTCACCCTGATACCGGGCAGCGAATTCAGACAGTCCGGTCATCGGAATCTGCTGCTGCTTGTAGGAGACCGAGATGATCTCCCCGGTAACGGCCCGGCGGATTTTAACAAAAGGCCAAAGCGTTTCATTATGCCGGAAGGATCTTGGGTGAGAATAACGGTATAGCTGCTTATAGAAAGAGCTCATCTTTTTTCAGCAATCCAGTAAAGTCTGTATTGTTTTATCCACCGCATCGGCAGTGATATCGCCCATATCGTTCCCGGCTGGCGGACGCAGTGCTATCTGGTTTTTACCGTAACCGCCAATTAACCCGGGGTCTGTCGGGCCATATAACGTAATGTTAGGGCGGTCGAGCGCCGCGGCCAGGTGGCTAAGGCCCGTATCCACAGAAATAATAACTTTTGCGCCGGCCAGTTCGCGGGCAACGTCTGCCAGTGACAGTTTCGGTAACACCGTGACCTGATCGGAGCCGGCGGCCAGCCGTGTAGCACGCTGATATTCGGCATCTGTACCCCACGGGAGTTTTACCGCATAACCCTGCCGGGTAACACGACGAATAAGCGCCTGCCAGTGTTCTTCCGGCCAGTGTTTATTATCACGGGTCGTGGAATGCAGGAAGACCATGTATTCTCCCGCATCCTCCGGTAAATCATGAATAAAATGGCTGGCTATGGCGTAGTCGCCCCGCGTTGCCGGTTTTTCATACCCCAGGCTTTTGGCAAATAATTCGCGTGTCCGTTCAACGGCATGTTGCTGCAAAGGAACGGAATGCCGCTTGTCATACCACCAGCAGGCGAATGGCTCACGTACACTGCCTTTGTCAGCCCCGTGTTTTGTACCGCGGGCCAACCGGGTCACCAGCGCAGCGCTTTTGATAAGCCCCTGTGCATCAATAATAGCATCATACTCACGCTGCCGGAGGCGCTGCCTGAAACGGAAACGCTCTTCGCGCTGTTGCATTCCGAACCAGTGTCTACGCCAGCGTCTGATAGCGACCGGCAGCACCTGATCAACCGCAGGATGCCACCCCGGGATCTGGCTGAAATTTTCTTCAACGACCCAGTCAAAACGAATACCGGGGATTGCCTGCATGGCATCGGTTAATGCCGGCAGGGTATGAATGACATCTCCCATGGAAGATGTTTTAACAATCAGGACCTGCATTTATTCTCCTGCGGAGCTAAGTAATAACGTCAGCTCATCCATAACACGTGCAGGGGTAATATCAATCAGACTCTGATGATAACCAAGGTCAGTGTCGCCTTTTCGGACTTTATGATAGCCGGTGATCAGGCGGATCACCCGGGCCTTGTCTGATAGCGGAGGCGTAAAATCGGGGCTGCTGGGGCCATATAACGCGACCAGGGGCCGGTCAAGCGCAGCAGCAATGTGCATCAGTCCGGAATCATTACTGACCACCGCTGCGCATCTTGCCAGCAACACCACCGCCTGCTCCAGGCTGGTTTTTCCGGCCAGATTATGGCAACAGGCATTGTCATCATCATCCAGACTATGGCGGATATCTTCCCCGACATCGTGGTCTTTCTCTGAACCGAACAGCACGACCCGGTAACCCCGGGCAATCAGCTTCTGGGCCAGCACAGCATAATGATAATGTGGCCAGCGTTTCGCCGGGCCGAATTCGGCACCCGGACAGAAACCGATGACAGGCCGGTCACCTGGCAGCGAGAATAAACCTGCGATTTCTGTTTTTTCGGATTCACTGACGGAGAGCTTTGGCCATAACAGTGGCTGAGGCAGATCGGCGGCGGAGGCGAGGGTCCCCGCGTCATATGCCAGTGCAACATAGCGCTCTACCATTAACGGAAAGGCGGTCTTGTTCAGCGTCCTGGCATCGTTAAGCACGCCATAACGCATTTCTCCGCGCCAGCCGGTGCGTGTTTTTATCCCCGCAAAGAAAGGAACCAGTGCGGATTTAAACGAGTTGGGTAATACATAAGCCCGGTCATAATGACTGCTACGTAGTGATCGGCCAAGCTGTTTCCTTTCCCCTAATGCCAGAGCACCATGCCCGAGGGGCATAGCCAGAGCCTCATTCACTTCAGGCATTCTCGACAATAAAGGACGACACCAGGCCGGAGCCATCACATCAATGACGGCATCCGGATAGCGTGTCTTCAGTGTGCGATAGAGACTTTGTGACATCATCATATCGCCAACCCATGAAGGGCCGATCACCAGTATTTTCATCGCTGCAAGGTCTCTTAAGCTTTATTATTCAGCCACGCCATATACTCTGTCACACCTTCAGCCACGGTTTTGAAAGGCTTGTCATAGCCTGCAGACCGCAGATGAGTGAGATCGGCTTGAGTATATTCCTGATAACGTCCTTTCAGCTTTTCAGGGAAAGGAATGTATTCCACTTCACCCTCACCGTGCCAGGCCAGCACTGCATCGGCAACGGCCTGGAAAGACTCTGCACGTCCGGTACCGCAGTTATAAATACCGGAGACATTGTTTTCCCAGCACCACAGGTTAACGGCCGCAACATCCTGGACATAGATAAAGTCACGCTGGAAGTTTTCGCTGCCGGCGAACAATTTCGGGTTCTCACCCTGATTAATCTGGGTATTCAGGTGAAAAGCGACGCTGGCCATACTGCCTTTATGTCCTTCACGCGGACCATACACATTGAAATAACGGAAACCACAGACCGGTGATTCTGCTTCCGGCAGAATGCTGCGTACATAATGATCGAACAGCATTTTTGAGTAACCGTACACATTCAGTGGTGCTTCGTACTGGCGCTCTTCGATGAAATTGTCATTCCGGCCACCATAAGTGGCGGCAGAAGAGGCATACAGAAACGGGATCTGGCGCTCGAGACAGAAATGCAGCAGCTCTTTTGAGTACTGATAGTTATTATCCATCATATACTTACCGTCCCACTCCGTGGTTGAAGAGCAGGCTCCCTGATGGAAAATAGCCTCGATAGGGCCAAAATCGTCACCCGCCATCAGGCTGACAAGGAATTCTTCCTTATCCATATAATCACTGATGTTCAGATCAGCCAGATTGACAAATTTTGTACCATCTTTCAGGTTATCTACGACCAGAATATCGGTATATCCACGGTCATTTAGCGCTTTAACAATATTGCTGCCGATCATGCCGGCGCCACCAGTTACGATAATCATAAGCGTGCCTTTCAGTAAGGACGTAGAGTCCGGAGAAACAGGGTGATATCGCTGAATGATACCATTTCACGCCGGGTAAAGGCAGAGGCCGTCATACCGTGTAACGTATCGCGGCGCACGGTAAAACATTTTTCAGAATAGATGAGGCCGGGAAAGGCAAGGCGGATGACCGGGACGGTAAGGTGTCACCTTTGCATACATTGCAGCACCCTTACCGCCAATGGGTAAGGGTGCCCGTTACAACTAAAAGAGGGTGCGAAGGTCGCGGATAAACTGACTATTCTTCACGCTGTTATAGATGATTGACACTCCCTGAGACGGAGGTGGCGGGGTTAATTTCTGTGTTGTGCGGCATTGCTGTGTCAGATCAGACACCGCAGGCACATGCTTTTTCGTCCCGCTGTGCGTGTTTTGTGTCATGGCGGCGTTGCCCTGTGACGATAACGGACTTTCATTCAGCAACTGGCTGGGCCGGACCAGGGTGATATCCGCAGGGAGATTTGCCAGCATCTGTTGCAAAACCCTCACTGTGGCCGGATGGGGATGCCCGATAGCAATGGCAGAACCATTTCGTCTGGCAAGCGCAATCGCCCGTAAAAACTGCTTACGGATATCCGCATCGTTCTGCGTATCGTCCAGGAAGACGTTGCGCTTTAGTACCCGGACATGCGTTCCTTTAGAGGCAGGGATAGACTGACTGTTACCGATAGTCATGCTGTCGAGGAAATAAAAGTTGTAGTGGTTCAGTACCTGCATTACTTTTATCATGCCCGGCAGGCTGGAGGTCATTTTACTGCCCATATGATTATTCAGCCCGACCGCATAAGGCACGTGCTGCACAGCCAGCTGAATAATTCTGGCGATCTGATCGCTGCTCATGTCCGGAGTCAGGGTATTTTTTTCCAGTGGCTGCTTACTCAGGGGGGCCATGGGTAAATGGATCAGGACTTCATGGCCTGTCTGATGCGCTTTGCTGGCCATTTGCCTGGCGTGCGTGGCATCCGGCAGCACGGCGACTGAGAGGGGCGCCGGTAGTTGCAGCACTTGATTTTCTTCTTTAGGACGATAGCCGAAGTCATCGATGACAATCGCCAGCTTACCGGCCAGCGCAGACTGACAAATCAGCATACCACCCAGAAAAGCGGCTATTTTCAGAGTCTGTGACACATTATTTCCCTAACCAGCTGAGAGGATTGACGGCCTGTCCCTGTCGACGAATTTCAAAATACAGCGCAGAAACCCCTTGTCCGCCACTGGTCCCGACCAGCGCGATGGGCTGACCTGCGCTGACCTGTTGACCGACATTGACCAGGGCGCTTTGGTTATAACCATACAGCGTCATATCACCTTTACCGTGTTCTATCACAATTACCAGCCCGTATCCTTGCAGCCAGTCAGCCATAATGACACGTCCGTCGGCAATCGCTCTGACATCAGAACCTTCAGGTGCGCTAATGACTAAGCCTTTCCAGCGTAGTTCACCCTGCAAGGTTTCACCAAACCGATGTAACAGTTTGCCCCGCACCGGCCACGGATACTGGCCGGCGGGACGTCCCAGTCCCCCCGTACGGGCCATCAGTTCACGCTCACCCGTGGTCGGCTGGTAACTGGATCCGGAGGCTTTAGCCTGCGCCTGACGCTGGCGTACCTGTTCGGCTTCCCGGGCTTCCTGCTCAGCCCGGGCTTTGGCTATCTGTTCTGCCCTGGCAATTTTTGCCTGCAGGCGACTTTCGTTCTGGCGCATTTCCACCAGGTCAGCCTGATCTTTTTCCAGCGATGATTCCAGAATCGTCAGCGTACGCTGTCGTGCGCTTCTGGCCTGCTCCAGTCTGACCTGCTGGGCCTGATACTGCCGGAGCAATTGTTGCTGTTGCTGCTGTTTCTGTTCCAGCACGCGCTTTTTCTCTGCCAGGTCTGCCCGGGTCTGTTTCAGGTCCGCAATATTTTGCTGACGTGCCTGATTAAGATAGGTGAAATACGTCAGAATACGGTCATCACGTTGACCGGCTTCACCACTAAGCAGCAGTTCGAGACCGCTGTGCTGTCCCTGACGGAATGCAGCATCCAGCTGTTGAGCCAGCAGATCTTCTTCGCGGTTTTGCTTATTTTGCAACGTGGTAATGTTACGCGCCAGGTCGTCGATATCGCGATTGATTCCGTCGAGCGTCAGTTGGGTCTGCCGCAATTGCCGGCTCGCCTGGGCGATGACTTTCTCCTGACTTTGCAGTTGATCCAGCAAGTTACTACGCTGAATTTTCTGAGTCCGGACACGTTTTTCTTTGTCAGCAATATCCTGCCGGATAGAGTTCAGCTGCGCCTTACTGTCGTCGGCAGTCTGGCCTGGCAAAGGAAAGCAAACGATGCCCGCATAAAGCAGGCTCATGACCAGCGGGAGCAGTTTCCGGGACAACGGGTGTTGGCAGGATCCTGTTTCTGGCGAAATGCGGATTTCAGGCTTTTTTTTCGTCATAAGGATACGATTATTTCACGATGCCTGACGCCTTACCAGCGTCGCCGGAGGGATTTAGTGTTTGTATCCGCCCATTAATGGCATAATCAGACAACAGGTAAGGGTTGAGCGCTTAATTGCAGTATTTATCGGCCAGGTCTCACATAAATTGAGCCTTCGATGGTGTTAGTGTCTGTACATGCCGGACTGCACAGGTATACTCAGAACCCTTATATTATCTTATTTTTGTCCGGTCTGGAGTTGTTACCCCTCATGCAAGATATTATGGAATTTGCACACAATCACCTGGTGCTTTGCCTCGCCTGGGTTGTCTTATTCGTCCTGGTGATTGTTACTACCTTTAAGGGGCTGTTTTCAAAAGTTAAAACGATCAGTCGTGGTGAAGCGACGCATCTTATCAATAAAGCCAATGCGGTAGTGGTTGATGTGCGTTCACGTGACGATTTCCGCAGAGGTCACATTTCCGGTGCTGTGAATCTGGCGACGGCTGAAGTGAAAAAAGGCAATCTGACTGAAATCGAAAAGTTTAAAGATCAGCCAGTGATTGTTGTCTGTGCTACCGGACAGTCCGCCGGTGAAGCTGCGGCTCAGTTAAGCGCTGCCGGTTTTACTCAGGTTTCGGTACTGAAAGAAGGGATCAGTGGCTGGAATGGTGAAAACCTGCCGCTCGTTCGTGGAAAATAATTTCGCAGAGGTGCTGACAATGGCAATAATCGATATTTACACTAAACAAACCTGCCCGTTCTGTCACCGTGCAAAAGCACTGTTAGAGAAAAAAGGGGCGGCGTTTAATGAGATTCCTATTGATGGTGATGCCGAAAAACGTGCCGGAATGATCGAGCGCAGTGGGCGAACCACAGTACCTCAGATTTTTATCAATGGAACACATATTGGCGGTTGTGATGACCTGTATGCCCTTGAGGCTGAACAGGGTCTGGACCCTTTATTACAAGCCTGATTTCCGGGCGGGACTTATTTCAACTTAACAGGACCAAGTACCATGTCAGAACAAAATAACAGTGAAATGACTTTCCAGATCCAGCGTGTCTACACCAAAGACATCTCTTTCGAAGCGCCAAACGCACCACAGGTTTTCCAGAAAGAGTGGGAACCTGAAGTTAAACTGGACCTGGATACAGCATCCTCACAACTGGCTGACGGTATTTTTGAAGTCGTATTACGCGTGACCGTAACGGCGACAGTCGGTGAAGAAACTGCTTTCCTGTGTGAAGTTCAGCAGGCGGGTATTTTCACTATCTCCGGAATTGAAGGAACCCAGATGGCTCATTGCCTGGGTGCCTATTGCCCGAACATCCTGTTCCCTTATGCGCGTGAGTGCATTTCAGGTCTGGTATCCCGGGGGACATTCCCGCAGCTGAACCTGGCACCGGTAAATTTTGATGCATTATTCATGAACTACCTGCAGGAACAGGAAGGTAGTGCTCCGCAGGAAGCCTGATGAATAGTCGCAGTGATTCTGTCAGTGTTATCGGTGCCGGTTCCTACGGCACCGCTCTGGCTATTACGCTGGCGCGTAATGGCCACCCGGTTGTTTTGTGGGGACACAACCCGCACCATCTTGAACGTCTGCAGGCCGACCGTTGTAATACGGAGTTTCTGCCGGATGTGACCTTCCCTGATAATCTGCTGATTGAACCTTCGCTGGAAAAAGCGGTGGCAGCCAGCCAGGATATCCTGGTGGTAGTGCCCAGCCACGTCTTTGGTCAGGTACTGCAACAGATCCAGCCTTTGCTGGAAGCCGATTCGCGTCTTGTCTGGGCCACCAAAGGGCTGGAAAGCGAAACCGGCAGGCTACTGCAGGATGTGGCCCGGGATATCCTCGGCCAGGCGATCCCGCTGGCGGTGATTTCCGGGCCGACCTTTGCCCGTGAACTTGCCGCAGGGATGCCTACCGCAATTGCGCTGGCATCGGCAAGCCCGGCATTTTCCGAAGCGTTACAACAGAAGCTGCATTGCGGAAAAAGCTTTCGTGTGTACAGCAACCATGACCTGGTCGGTGTACAACTGGGCGGCGCAGTGAAAAATGTGATTGCTATCGGGGCCGGAATCTCTGATGGTATAGGTTTCGGGGCAAACGCCCGAACGGCGTTAATCACCCGTGGCCTGGCCGAAATGAGCCGCTTAGGTGTTGCGCTCGGGGCAGATCCGGCCACATTTATGGGCATGGCCGGGCTGGGGGATTTAGTTCTGACCTGTACGGACAATCAGTCACGTAACCGGCGTTTTGGTATGTTGCTTGGACAGGGTAACAGTGTCGATGTGGCAGAGAAAAGCATCGGCCAGGTCGTCGAAGGTTACCGGAACACTAAAGAAGTCCGGGTACTGGCGGCCCGTATGGGCGTTGAAATGCCAATCACCGAGCAAATTTATCAGGTGCTGTATTGCGGGAAATCTGCCAGAGAGGCAGCCCTGTCTTTACTGGGTCGTGAAAGAAAAGATGAGAAAGAGGCGCTCTGAGCAAAGCGCTGACTTGAGTTCCATCACTATGTTTGTAAGCGCCTGTCCGGGCGCTTTTTTATCGGGAGTTTAACGATGTCGTCTGAAGAATTAGCGCAAATCTGGGAAAGCATCATTGCGGAAGCCAGAAGTCTGGCGGAAGGTGAACCTATGCTTGCCAGTTTTTTTCATGCGACACTGCTTAAACACGAAAACCTGGGTAGTGCCCTGAGCTATCTGCTGGCCAATAAACTGGCTAATCCGATTATGCCGGCCATCGCCATCCGGGAAATTGTCGAAGAAGCCTACCGTAAAGACCCGTCGATGATCTTCTCTGCCGCCCGGGATGTTACTGCTGTCAGTCAGCGTGACCCTGCGGTCGATAAATACTCTACGCCGTTGCTCTATCTGAAAGGGTTCCATGCGCTTCAGGCCTACCGTATCGGTAACTGGTTATGGAAAGAGGGCCGTCGGTCACTGGCGGTTTATCTTCAGAATGAGATTTCCGTATCTTTTGGTGTGGATATCCATCCTGCTGCCACTATCGGTTGCGGCATCATGCTGGATCACGCGACAGGCATCGTGGTCGGGGAAACGGCCGTCATCGAAAATGATGTCTCTATTCTGCAATCTGTCACGCTTGGCGGAACCGGTAAAACCTGTGGTGATCGTCATCCGAAGATCCGCGAAGGGGTGATGATTGGGGCCGGCGCGAAGGTTCTGGGTAACATTGAAGTCGGCCGGGGGGCGAAAATCGGGGCGGGTTCAGTCGTATTGCAACCGGTACCGCCTCATACGACGGTCGCCGGGGTACCGGCAAGGATTGTCGGCAGGCCCGCCAGTGAAAAACCGGCTATGGATATGGACCAGCATTTCAATGGCACTATCCCGGGGTTTGAATACGGGGACGGCATTTAACGCCGACCCATACAGCGCCGGCGTTATTTACGCTTTAACAAGCGCGCCGGCATAGTCCAGTTGCCGCCAGGCTTCATACACCACGACAGCTACTGAGTTTGATAAATTCATGCTCCGGCTCTGCGGCACCATCGGAATACGTATTTTCTGCATCGCGGGTAAACTTTCCAGTATTTCTGCAGGCAACCCCCGGCTTTCCGGGCCGAACATCAGATAATCTCCGGCCTGCCATGCCACCGCACTGTGGGCTGGTGTACCTTTAGTGGTCAGCGCAAACAAACGGGCAGGGTGTTCACTGTCGAGAAAGGCCTGATAATTTGCATGGCGGCGGATAGCCGTAAATTCATGGTAATCCAGGCCGGCACGGCGCAGGCGTTTATCATCCCAGGTGAAACCCAGGGGTTCGATTAAGTGCAATGAGAAACCGGTATTGGCACACAGACGAATGATGTTACCGGTATTAGGTGGAATTTCTGGCTCAAATAAGACGATATTAATCATAAAGGGCTCCCGCTCACGAGAGCCGCAGAATAACAAATTATTCGCGTACAGAGTATAACGGTAGCCAGATAGTCAGACGTAATCCGCCTAACGGACTGTCATCCGCTTTAACCCAGCCGTGGTGTTGTTGCAGTGCGGTATCAACAATCGCCAGCCCAAGGCCTGTGCCCCCGGACTCCCGATCCCTGGCTTCATCCGTACGGTAAAACGGCCTGAATATTTGTTCTCTGTCCTCAGGGCTGACACCCGGCCCGTCATCGTCCACATGAATAGTGATACCGGAACGGTCAACAGAGAATCCCACACTGATATGTGAATGGGAGTAACGTAATGCATTACGGATAATATTTTCTAACGCACTCTCCAGGGCATGAGGGTTACCGTACAGAGGCCAGGGTCCCGGCGGATAAGGGATATCCATCTTTTTCCCCATTTGTTCCGCTTCAAACTGCGCGTCTTCCAGCACCCCATTCCATAGCTGGCTGGCTTTCATCGCTTCGCTGACCAGCGCATTGTTGTGCTGGGTGCGGGAAAGCACTAATAAATCATTGATCATACCGTCCAGACGCTGGGCTTCTGTTTCAATACGAGCAAGTTCCTTACTCTCGCCCGACCGGCGACGGAGCAGTGCGGTTGCCAGCTGCAGGCGCGTCAGTGGCGTTCTGAGTTCATGGCTGATGTCCGACAGTAAGCGTTGCTGGGCCGTCATCATACGTTCAAGTGCACTGATCATCTGATTGAAGCTGGCGCCTGCGGCCAGGAACTCTTGCGGGCCTGACTCCAGTTCCGGATGTTGTCTCAGGTTGCCCATGGCGACTTCGTCTGCGGCATACTTCAGCTTTCGGGCCGGTTTCGCCAGGCTCCATGCCAGCCATAACAGAAGCGGTGCGCTGATAAGCATGGTAACAATCAGCAGCAACAGAGGCCGGTCAAACAGGAGGTTAATAAAATCCAGCTGCGAGCTGGTGGCCGGGCGAACCATATAGAGCTGGTAATTATCTTCACCATCCTGGACCGAAAAAGGCCCTACCATTTCGATACGGCCATAGGTTTTCTTTTGCGGATGATCGGCATTATCTGACTGACCGATAAAATTACGGATAATCTGCATTTCATTGTGGCGGGCACCGATGACACGCCCCTCTGAGGTGACCAGCAGAAGATGCTGGCCCGGCGGGGCCCATTTATCGATAGCCCGATAGAGCCTGCGCCACCACATAAGATCATTGGGCGGGTCCTGTGCCAGCTCTGCTTCCACATGCTGCTCTATCATCACACCCTGCCGCTGCTCGCTTTCCAGCAGCGATGTCATCTGGCGTGAGTCGAGTTTCGGCAGCATAAGAACCAGCATCAACACTAATGCCAGTGTTAACCAGAATATAGCGAAGATGCGGGTAGTCAGGCTGCTGATCATGAAGCGGAAACCATCAGGTAGCCTCTGCCGCGCAACGTTTTAAACCACGGATGACCGTCCAGACGTTCCGGAAGCTTACGCCGCAGGTTAGAGATATGCATATCAATGGCGCGGTCAAAGGGCGTCAGGCGTTTACCCAATACTTCCTGGCTCAAATGCTCCCTGGAGACGACCTGGCCAAGATGCTGCGCCAGTAAGTAAAGCAGTGTGAATTCAGTTCCGGTCAGCTCCAGCACCTCTTCCCCAAAGCTCGCTTCCTGACGGCCCGGATTAAGTTTCAGCTGATCAACCTGTAATGCCGGAGAGGCGTTATCGGTATGTTGCTGCTCACTCCAGTTTGAACGGCGTAAAATGGCACGGATTCTGGCTACCAGTTCGCGGTCATTAAACGGTTTTGGCAAATAGTCATCAGCCCCCAGTTCCAAACCCAGAACTCTGTCCAGCTCGCTGCCGCGAGCTGTCAGCATAATCACCGGGGTCTGGTGCTGCTGGCGGAGTTCTTTTAAAGTATCAATGCCGTTTTTCCGTGGCATCATCACATCTAATAACAGCAGGTCAATGGAGTTATCCAGCAGAGAAAGTGCTTTCTCGCCGTCGTCCGCCACTATGATTTCAAAGCCTTCCATCTCGAGCAGTTCTTTTAATAAAGACGTTAGCTCACGATCATCATCAACCAGCAAAATTTTATTCATTATGGTTTCCTCCGCAGGAAAAATACCGTGTTCCATGGTGTTCAGGTTGTCACTTTACGTAGTTTTACACCCCCTGACGGATGTTTGCAGCCACTCGATTACACTGGCTTTCGTTGGGTTGAGAAACGCCAGTTCATCTCCGGAGTCAAGGATGCGCCAACTTATTTTCGCCGCACTTTCGTCACTGGTTATTGCAGGTTATGCATCGGCACAAGACGAGGTGAATGATTCGGTACCGTTCATGACTAAGGCTGCTGAAAGTATGACTGCTGATAGTATGGCGCAGAATCTTCAAAATCATATGTTTGATGGTATTGAATTAACCGAACAGCAGCGTCAGCAGATGCGGGATTTAATGTTTCAGGCCCGTCAGATGCAACCTGAACCGTTTCTCAGCGAGATGATACAGCAGTACCGGTTAGTGACGGCGCCCTATTTTGATGAAACCGCGGTGCGTATGCAGGCCGAAAAAATGGCACAGAGATACGTGAGCGAGCAGGTAGAGATGGCCCGGGTCCGCCACCAGATGTTTACTCTGCTAACCCGCGGGCAGCAGGCAACCGTACAAAAGAATTTTGAGTTACGCATCGATGATATGCGTGGCATCAGCCAGTTACCGTAACCAGCAGTGCTGATTACCGTAAAGCAGTACCAACAGTATGCCGTACCCTTTTCCTTGCCATAGACACCATCCCTGTCTTCCCCCTCAGTCATGAGGGGTTTTTTTTGTCAGGTACTTAGAAAAAATCCCTTATAAATCAGACCTCCTTGCAACAGCCATCAGCAGTTACAAGAAGGATATAGCGTTACGGGTGTAGACAATATGTAGACAACATTGTCACACCGCCAGTCTGCCGCCGGGAGGGTTTAACGTTACTGCGTGATGCAGGTAATCGGGGGTAAGGTGAGCATAAACCATCGTCTGTTGTCTGCTGGCATGCCCCGGTATTTGCTGTAACGCAATAATATTCCCCCCATTCATCATGAACCAGCTTGCGAACGTGAGCTCTTCCCTTTGTTCAGTTCAGGTATGGTGCTTTTTGTTGAGTCGGTGACGCATGTAAACTCCCCCGATCAGTGCGCCGGTTATAACAGTCAGGGGAGCACCAATAACGAATAATGCCGTATTCTGATTCATTTCATCATTACTGAGTACGGGGCCGTTAATTAACAGAGCGAGTCTGGGAAAACAGGCTATAAACGCCAGCAGGAACAGCATCCCTCCGATGAATGCTGATATGCTTATTTTTAACGCCTTCATCGCACTTTCCAAAACCAGATTTCTCTGGAGTTAAAAAAATCGCTGGCGACTCCTTCCACATGAAAACCCCATTGGATACGGAACCAGGTGAATCTTGCTGTCAGTCGTTCGCCGTTCCACAGGTCGATGTGATCGCCGGTGCGGTTAGCAAATGTCTCATTTCCACGCCTCCAGAAATCTTTAAAGAATATGATCCCCCTCTCATGTCTCAAAACAGACTCAAAATTTTTAACTGTCACTTTTACCACAGGGGCCATGCCATTGAACGGGCTAATCCGCAGGGCGTTAGCCAGTTCTTCAGCCCGCAATATATGTCCCTCTTTTTTGGGGTGATACCAGCAGAACGCAGCTTTTAGTTTGGTAGCATCGCAGCCACAACGGGCCAGTGCCGTACCCAGGCGGATAGCGCATTGATCATCAAAAGCTTTGAGGCCGTTAGGCAGGCGGCAAGGGTTTGCATCACCTTTAATTTCAGGATGGGCATTCCATAAAGATTCAAACGATAAAGCCATAACGCAACTCCTGTAACGTTAAGTGTTGAGAGATCACGTGTTAGCACAAAGTTTAAGCAAAAGAAAATCCCCGGCGAACCGGGGATTTTTTCGAAGTGTAGTCAATATGCAGACGAATATTAGGATAAAACCTTTTATTACAATATTTTAATGAATGTATTTCTTCACCATCCCTGTCTTCCCCCTCAGTCATGAGGGGTTTTTTTTGTCTGTTATTTACTGACCCCGGGCTGGGCTGTCCGCATATACGGTGACGGGCATCAGGCCGGGCTGACAGTCATAGCACGAAAAAAACCGTTTTTTCACCTGCAACACTTGTTACACTGATAAAAAGTGAGCAGTAACAGGGGCGTTACCCTGTGTTCTGTCTGTGGCCTTCCCGACGGGAAGTCGCTGCGGTCCTTTAAATAAATCACTGTTTCTTGATGTTCAACGTTCAGGAAGGTTTATGGTGAGTTCTTATGCCAGACTGGTGACCTCGGCAGCTATCGCTGCGACGGTTCTTGCCTGTGTGCTTCTGGTGGTTAAAACGATTGCCTGGTGGTATACCGGTTCGGTCAGTGTATTAGCAGCACTGGTCGATTCACTGGTAGATGTTGCTGCGTCATTCACTAACCTGCTGGTGGTACGTTACGCCTTACAGCCGGCTGATGATGACCATACGTTTGGTCACGGCAAGGCCGAATCTTTGGCAGCGCTCGCGCAAAGTATGTTTATCAGCGGGTCGGCGTTATTTTTATTTCTGACCAGCATCCAGCACCTTATTACTCCCGGTCAGCTCAGAGCGCCGGTTATCGGGGTGGTTGTCGCGATCTGCGCACTGGCTTCAACCCTGATATTGGTTCTTTTTCAGCGCTGGGTCGTCAGTAAAACGCAAAGTCAGGCTATCCGCGCCGACATGCTGCATTATCAGTCTGATGTCATGATGAACGGAGCCATTGCGCTGGCGTTGATCCTTAGCTGGTATGGTGTTTCCTATGCCGATGCCCTGTTTGCTTTCGGGATCGGTATCTATATCCTGATCTCCGCGATACGGATGGGGTATGAGGCTGTTCAGTCTTTACTGGACAGGGCACTGCCTGAAGACGATCGTCAGCAGATTATCAGACTCGTAACCCAATGGCCGGGCGTCTGTGGTGCACATGATTTCCGTAGCCGCCAGTCAGGCGCCACCAAATTTATTCAGCTACATCTTGAAATGGCAGATGATTTACCGCTGAGAGCTGCTCATGATCGGGCCGATGCACTCGAAAAAGCCCTGAAGGATATTTTCCCAGCCGCCGATGTGATCATCCATCAGGACCCGTCGTCCTCGGTGGCTGAGGATAAACGAGGGATGTTTATTATTTAGCATAAATATCAAAATGTTAAATTTTGCGGTGGCCCGGAGAAACGTTATTATTGTCACATAATCGTGTTGAGTGACCTGAATCAATCCGGTCATAAACGTTTGGTATATGATAGAGCGAAATGAATTCTAATTGTCGACGCGGATACAGATAATGGTCGCGTTGAGTGCAAAGATTAACCCTTAGTTTCAGACTATCCAGAGGTTGTCATGATCAAAAAAATCGGTGTATTGACCAGTGGCGGGGATTCCCCTGGCATGAATGCAGCTATCCGCGGCGTGGTCCGTGCCGGATTAGGAGAAGGGCTGGAAGTTTTTGGGATCTATGATGGCTACCTCGGATTGTATGAAGACAGGATGGTCAGCCTCGATCGCTACAGTGTTTCGGACCTGATTAATCATGGCGGGACGTTTCTGGGGTCCGCTCGTTTCCCGGAATTTCGTGAAGAATCGACCCGTATGATTGCAATGGAAAATATGAAAAAACGCGGGCTGGATGCGCTGGTAGTGATCGGTGGTGACGGTTCTTATATGGGGGCTAAGCGACTGACTGAGATGGGCTTCCCCTGCATTGGCTTACCGGGCACCATTGATAACGATGTGGCAGGAACGGACTACACCATCGGTTACCATACGGCTCTTGAAACTGTGGTTGAAGCGATAGACCGTCTGCGGGACACCTCTTCGTCTCATCAACGTATTTCGATTGTTGAGGTCATGGGCCGGCATTGCGGTGATTTAACACTGGCTGCAGCGATTGCCGGTGGCTGTGAGTTTTTTGTGACGCCGGAAATTCCGTATACCCGGGAAGAGTTACTGGCTGAGATTAACGCCGGTATTGCGAAAGGTAAGAAACATGCCATCGTTGCCATCACCGAACTTATCTGTGATGTCAGTGAACTGGCGCGTTATATTGAAAAAGAGACCGGCCGGGAAACCCGTGCGACGGTACTGGGCCATATTCAGCGGGGCGGGGCACCCTGTGCTTACGATCGGATTCTGGCTTCGCGTATGGGGACTTACGCGATAGACCTGTTGTTACAGGGTTATGGCGGTCGTTGCGTCGGTGTGCAGAACGAAAAAATGGTACATCACGATATCATTGATGCCATCGAAAATATGAAGCGTCCTTTCCGGAAAGATGTGCTCGAAACTGCCAAGAGATTGTATTAATTCAATAAGCTGCCGGCAGTTCTCTGCCGGTACGCGTCTTTTATTCGTTTGAGATATAAAAACGATTTTTTAGTTCTTTAAGTTATTTTTCCGGTTATGCCACCCTGTCTCTCTATAACACCAGGGGGGCGAAAAATGAAGAAATGGCATGTGGGTCTGGCATTACTGATGGTTTCCGGAAGCACGCTGGCAAAAGATTATCAGTTGCTGAATGTCTCTTATGATCCTACCAGAGAATTTTATGAGCAATATAACAAAGCGTTCAGTGCTCACTATAAACAGGAAACCGGCGATAATGTGATTATTCGTCAGTCGCATGGCGGCTCCGGCAAGCAGGCGACCTCGGTAATTAACGGTATCAGAGCGGATGTGGTCACTCTGGCACTGCAATCGGATGTGGATGCCATCGCTAATAGCGGCCGGATTAATAAAGACTGGATCAAGCGCCTGCCTGATAACTCAGCTCCTTACACCTCAACCATTGTTTTCCTTGTCCGCAAAGGAAACCCGAAGCATATCCATGACTGGAATGATTTGATCAAGCCTGGTGTGGCCGTTATTACCCCGAACCCGAAAACGTCCGGCGGTGCGCGCTGGAACTACCTGGCAGCCTGGGGTTATGCACTGGATAATAATCACGGTGACCAGCAGAAGGCTCAGGCATTCGTTAAAGCATTGTATAAAAATGTTCAGGTGCAGGATTCCGGTGCCCGTGGTGCGACTAATACCTTCGCAGAACGCGGCATCGGGGATGTCCTGATCGCCTGGGAAAACGAAGCCTATCTGGCAAAAAATAAGCTCAAAGACCAGGATTTTGAAATCATCACCCCGAGTGAGTCTATTCTTGCAGAGCCTACGGTGGCCGTTGTCGACAAAGTGGTTGATGAACGTGGTACCCGTAAAGTGGCGGAAGATTATCTTAAGTATCTGTATTCCAAAGAAGGGCAGACGATTGCGGCCGAAAATTACTATCGTCCGCGTGATCCGCAGGTTGCGAAACAGTTCGCGTCACAATTCAAGCCGGTTAAGCTGTTTACGGTCGATCAGAAGTTCGGCGGCTGGCAGCAGGCTCAGAAGACACACTTCAGTGATGGCGGCACTTACGACCAGATCATGAAACCGTAACTATCACGGTAAGTGACTTTCCCCCTGATTGACGTAACATAGAGATTCGATAAATCAGGGGGATAATGGAGATGAGTGTTTTTACTGGTAAAAAAAAACGATGGTTTAGCATCGCTGTTGTAACGTTATTGGTTTTACTGACGGCTCTCTTTTTTGTGCACCGCAAAGATCAGGATCACTCCGGGGTGTTATGGAAATTTGTCAGCCAGCAGTGCGTTCCGGACATGGAAAAGAATAACAATCCGGCCCCTTGTAAAAAAGTGGATATGACCGGAGGGTACGTCCTGTTCAAGGACCTTGTCGGTCCATTGCAATACCTGCTTATGCCGGTCAACAGGATCACCGGTATCGAAAGCCCGCTGTTACTGCAATCCAACACCCCTGACTTCTTCCTTGCCGCCTGGCGGGAACGGCATCTGTTGTCAGAAACCTACCATGCGCCTATCCCGGACGATGACCTGGCAATGACCATTAACTCGGTCTCAGGACGAACGCAGAATCAGTTACATATTCATATGTCCTGTCTGCGCCCGGATATTGCAGCACAGTTAGCAAAATCCGCATCCGGTTTCGGCCCGGAATGGCAGAGCATTACCCTGCTGTCACATCCGTATCAGATCAGGACGCTGAGTCAGCAGGAACTGGCGCAGGAAAGCGTCTTTATCCGCGTGGCGCATGAAATTCCCGGAGCATCCTCACAAATGGGGGATTACGGACTCGCTCTGACGGCGTTACCTGATGGTAAGCTGGTATTACTGGCCGTGAAGAAAGAATTACTGAAAGGGAATACCGGGTCTGCTGAAGAGTTACAGGATCATCAATGTGCGATCCTTAAATCTGCCAGCGGTGCCTGAGGCACCGCCGGACATTACCGCCGCCGGTTTTAACCGGCGTTTTTGGCTGCTGCCGCGGCATTGACGATCACAGCAAACGCATCTGCTTTCAGTGACGCACCACCGACCAGCGCACCATCAATATCCGGCTGAGTGAAGAGCTCAGCCGCATTTTTATCGTTTACAGAACCACCGTACTGAATGATGACTTGCTCCGCAATGGCCGCATCTTTCTTAGCGATGTGCTGACGAATAAACTGGTGAATAGCCTGCGCCTGTGCAGGGGTGGCAGATTTACCGGTGCCGATAGCCCAGATAGGCTCATAAGCAATTACCGCATCTTTGAACGCGTCAGCACCCAATGCATTCAGCACGGCATCGATCTGACGGGCACACACTTCTTCTGTCTTGCCAGCTTCATTTTCAGATTCAGTTTCGCCAATGCACAGCACCGGGATCAGACCTGCTTCTTTTAAGACAGCAAACTTTTTGGCGATGAACTCATCACTTTCTTTATGGTAAGTACGGCGTTCTGAGTGACCGATAATAATATATTTTGCACCAATATCTTTTAGCATTTCCGCAGAGATGTCACCGGTGAATGCGCCGGAAAGATTGATATCGACATTTTGTGCGCCGAGAGAAATATGGCTTCCTGAAAGGGCATGCTTCGCCTGATCGAGGTAGATCACGGGAGGGGCAATGGCAACATCGCAGCCATCAACACCCGATAATGCTTTACGCAGACCGTCGATCAGATCGCCAGTCATTTGTTTGTTACCATTCAGCTTCCAGTTACCCATAACTAATGGATGTCGCATCATATCCTCCGCATTTACGCGATTCGTTAAATACTACTGCCGTCAGGCAATGGTGTCTGTGGAACAGTATAAAGCTCAAATTTCTTAACTGCTTTGTTTTTCGTCATAAATCAGCGTCAGATCAGGAACCCCGCAAAATAAGCCTGACAGGCTCGATTGCCAGCGTCATTTCTCTGTCTCCGGGATACGAGACGACATAACGTAACGCGCCATCGGCATCGATATATCTGCCTTTCTCTTTACCGTTTTTTAATAATGAATCCAGTTTTAGCCGGCTTTCCTGAAGGGATAACTGAGGTGAAAAAAAGTGGATCAGGGCCGCCATATAACCGGTCGCCTGCTCACGGGAGAGTTTGTCTGTGCTATTTTCGGGAGAAACCCAGGTCATCTGTATCGTTTTGATTTTACCGCTTACGGGTTCCAGGGCCGTGGAGGAGTAAAGAGTTTCGTCTATCCGGCTGGCGGCCAGGATAACGGTATTTCCGTCATCTCCGGTGTCGATGGTGCGGTATTCGGGGAGCGGCGTTTGCGGATTAGCCTGATTAAATTTTTCCCGGAATTGCGCAATGGTATGGCTGAAAACCGGGGCGCCGGGGAGAACATACGGTGCAACCGGCGGAGGATTTCCGGCAAAAGCACACCCGGAAAACAGCCAGAAAAACAGGGGAAAATACGCCCCGCGAGGGACGCTGTTGAGTCGTTTGCTGAGGATGTTTTTGATCACTGGAGGTTAATCCACCTGGTTTAGCGTGACAAAAGCGATATCTTTTCACTGCCGGATATCTTTCGGATAGCCCGGCGTCAGGTTACCAATACAACTCACTGGTGATGTGGCCCGGTTTACGTCGCAGATGCGTTAACATTTTACGGGTTGATTTCAGTAAATCACGCGTTTCTCTGACCATCTGCGGGTTACCGCACAACATAACATGGCTGGTTTCTGCAGTCAGTGAGAGACCCGTGGCATTTTCCAGCGCACCACTCTCAATCAGTGCCGGTATCCGTCCGTGCAGACTTCCCTCGCTTTCTTCACGGCTGACAACGGTTTGTATCTGTAATTTGCCATCGTATTTTGCCTCCAGCGCCTGCATTAATGGCAGATAACTTAAATCTGCGGCATAACGGGCCGCGTGTACCAGCACAATGCGCCGGAAACGGTCCAGGCCTTCACCCTGCTGCAAGATTGACAGGTAAGGGCCGATAGCCGTCCCTGTGGCCAGCATCCATAATGTGTCGCAGTCCGGTATTTCGTCGCAGACGAAGAAACCGGCGGCGTCCGTTGTCACCATCAGCGGATCACCGGGCGCCAGCCGGTGTAAAGACGGGCTCAGTTTACCGTTAGGGACATTGACCAGATAAAACTCAGCCTGTGGATTATCCGGTGCATTCACATAGGAATACGCACGCTGGACCTTTTCGCCATCAATTTCCAGAGCCAGTTTTGCAAACTGCCCGGCAACAAAAGGTCTGACCGGTGCCTGTACGACCAGACTAAATAATGCCTCGGTCCAGTGTGTGACAGAAATGACTTTACCTTCACACCATTCGGCCATAGGTTGCTCCTCAAAGTTCAAGACAATAGATGACAGAGCCATCATCCCTTTGATTGTGCCGGTTTTCCACCCTTTGCGTACACGAAAGCTCATATCGACAAACTCTGATACCTGTCAGGGGAGAACAGTATTTATGCCGGGAGTGCCAATACCTGACTGCCGGCAGAGAAGAGCAGGGGGATCCTCTGGCGGGATCTGAGTAGGATGACAGATGATCACTCCCGCTGAAGGCCGTGATCATCCGTTGCAGAGGGATGCTACCGTTAAGGCTGGCGGTCAGGCCGATGGACCGATTGAATACGGCGGACGGTGCCGCATTTTCCGCGGATAAGCAGGGTCTCGCTGGTGGCGATATTTCCTGTGCGGGTGATCCCTTTCAGCAGGTCCCCATCGGTGATACCGGTCGCCGCAAAGATCACATCATCGTCCCGGACCATCTGCGACAGCGTCAGCTTTTTGTTTGCCTCAATCCCCATACTGGCACAGCGTGATAATTCCTGTTCACCTGCCCGCCGGTTTTCTTGATTGTCCCCTTTAACCTGATGGCGGGGCAGCAGACGGGCCTGCATATCACCGCCGAGCGCGCTGATGACCGCCGCGGAAATGACGCCTTCCGGCGCTCCGCCAATACCATACATCACATCCACCGCCTTATCAGGCATACAGGTCAGGATAGATGCAGCCACATCACCGTCAGGGAAGGCATAGACCCGCAGGCCAGCCTGATGGAGTTGTTCGATCAGTTCCTGATGCCGTGGCTTGGCTAATACGGCGACGGTCAGTTCGCATAAGGGTTTCTGCAAGGCATCCGCGATCCGGGCCAGATTCACGTGGAGTGGCAGGTCGAGGTCGATGCAGCCTTTCGCTCCGGGACCGGTAACCAGCTTCTCCATGTACATGTCAGGGGCATGCAGAAAGGCCCCTTTATTCCCTATTGCCATCACCGTCAGTGCATTGGACTGTCCCATCGCTGTCATCCGGGTACCTTCGATAGGATCGACGGCAATATCAACCTCATCGCCGTGTCCGCGGCCGACCGGCTCACCGATATAGAGCATGGGCGCTTCATCGATTTCGCCTTCACCAATAACAATATGACCACGGATATCCAGGGAGTTAAGCGTAGTGCGCATGGCATTCACGGCGGCACCATCCGCAAGGTTCTTATCGCCACGTCCAAGCCAATGATGACCCGCCAGGGCCGCGGCTTCTGTAACACGGGCGAATTCGAGGGCTAATTCTCGTTTCATTGTCGGTTTTATCTGCAGAAAAAGGTCAGGTAGTGTACCACAGGCAGGAAATCGGAAATTTACAACTTATGGCCCGCAGAGGAACTGCGGGCCGGAAGTTAACGGGCTTTAGTGACTACACTTCTTTTTCGTCTTCCCAGCCACGGGCGCGGGAAACGGCTTTTTGCCAGCCGGCATAACGATAGTTACGCTCGGTCGTTTCAATCGAAGGGCGGAACTCGCGTTCAATTACCGATTTTTCGCGCACTTCCTCCAGGTCTTTCCAGAAGCCTACCGCCAGACCGGCCAGGTACGCAGCACCTAAGGCGGTAACCTCGCGGACTTCCGGACGCTCTACCCGGGCACCCAGAATATCGGCCTGGAATTGCATCAGGAAATTATTTGCTACCGCACCGCCGTCAACACGTAATGACTGTAAGCGTGTCCCTGCATCATTTTGCATGGCTTCCAGGACATCACGGGTCTGGAAGGCTATAGACTCCAGCGTTGCACGGATAATATGGTTAGCATTGGCTCCCCGGGTCAGCCCGAAAATCGCACCACGGGCATACGGGTCCCAGTAAGGCGCACCCAGTCCGGTAAATGCCGGTACCATATAGACGCCATTAGAGTCCTTAACCTTGGTCGCAAAGTATTCAGAGTCCAGGGCATCGTTGAACAGGTTCAGCTCATCCCGCAGCCACTGGATCGAGGCGCCGCCAATAAATACCGCACCCTCCAGGGCATAGTTCACTTCTCCGCGAGGGCCACAGGCGATAGTGGTCAGTAATCCGTGCGTGGAGGTGACGGCCTCTTTCCCGGTGTTCATCAGCATAAAGCAGCCCGTACCGTAGGTATTTTTGGCCATACCCGGCTGCACACATAACTGACCGTAAAGTGCGGCCTGCTGATCCCCGGCGATACCGGCGATAGGAATACGGGTACCCCCTTTCCCCCCGATGTTTGTCTGGCCGTAAATCTCCGATGAAGCTTTAACTTCTGGCAGCATCGCGCGCGGGATATCCAGGATATCCAGCATTCTGTCATCCCACTGCAGTTTATGGATATCAAACATCATGGTTCTGGAAGCATTGGTATAGTCGGTGATGTGCACCCGACCCTGGGTCATTTTCCAGACCAGCCAGGTATCTACGGTACCGAATAGCAGTTCGCCCTGTTTCGCCCGTTCACGGGCACCGTCCACATTATCCAGAATCCATTTTACTTTGGTGCCGGAGAAGTAAGGGTTGATCACCAGTCCGGTGGTATCCCGGATATACTCCTCAAGGCCTTCTTTTTTGAGTTTTGAGCAATAATCAGCGGTACGCGGGTCCTGCCATACAATGGCGTTATACACCGGCTTACCGGTTTTTTTGTCCCAGACGATGGTGGTTTCACGCTGATTAGTGATACCGATAGCCGCAATCTGATCAGAGCGGATGTCGGCATGAGCTAATACTTCCACCAGGGTTGAACTTTGTGATGCCCAGATATCCATCGGGTCATGCTCTACCCAGCCGGTTTTCGGATAGATTTGCGTAAATTCACGCTGTGAAACTGCGATAATATTTGCGTTGTGGTCAAGAACGACGGCCCGTGAGCTGGTGGTTCCCTGATCCAGTGCAACGATGTATTTATTCTCGGCGTTAGTCATAATCTGTTCCTGATGAAATCACTTAGGTTTACGCTTTACGCTGTTCAGAGCGTGACAGAGAGTCTTCTGAGGCTTTAGTCGCCGGAAGCGGAGCATTCACCGGTAAGTAGCGACCGATAAAATTACGGTAGATAAACGCCCCTAAACTTGCACCGATCAGCGGTCCGAAGACAGGCACCAGGAAATAAGGGACCGTTTGTCCGCCAGTGAAAGCGACTTTTCCCCAACCTGCCAGCGCTGCGAACATCTTCGGACCGAAGTCACGGGCAGGGTTCAGGGCGAAGCCAGTCAGTGGGCCCATTGCGGCACCGATAATCGCGACCAGTAAGCCAATTAATAACGGCGCCAGGGGGCCGCGTGGTAATCCGTTGCCATCGTCAGTCAGTGCCATAATGACAGCCATTAATACCGCGGTGATGACCAGTTCGACGAAAAAGGCCTGAGCAACGCTGATATGCGGGCTGGGATAAGTGGAAAAAATACCCGCCAGATTCAGGCTGGCCACACTGCCACGTACCATCTGGTGAGTTTGTTCAAAATCGATAAACAGGCTGCGGTACATCGCATAAACCAGGGCAGCGGCACAGAACGCTCCCGCCACTTGCGCGATAATATAAGGGATAACTTTACGGCCTTCAAAGTTGCCAAACAGGCAGAGCGCAACGGTGACGGCGGGGTTAAGGTGTGCGCCAGAGATCCCTGCGCTCACATAGACGCCCATGGAAACGGCCAGACCCCAGACAATACAGATTTCCCATTGTCCGAAGCTTGCACCTGCCAGTTTCAATGCAGCTACACATCCGGCGCCGAAAAACAGAATCAAACCGGTGCCGATAAATTCGGCTATGCATTGCCCTGTCAGTGTGTTCGTTGTTTGACTCATGATAAATTCCTTCAGTGAGATTAAATTAATCGGTGTTATGTGTCCGCTCCCTGGGCCACCCGACTTTTCTTGTAGGGTTGATGTAAATTTATCGTTAACGAGCAAAAACGATAAATACCGAACTCAAAATTTGTGTCCCGTGTCAAAAAAAATGAGCGAATTCGAGTGTTTTGTTAATTCCCGGGCCGTCAGAAGAGGGTGGGGCCGGGGATTTCTGACGCTTTCCCGGAAGGTGTTCCCGAAATACCGTGGTTTTTCACCGAAAAAGTGTTACAGACTGCTCCGGAAATCACCGGGTAACTGGACTTGCTTAATCAGGCTTCATACAATCAGGTGATGGTTGCCGGCTTCAGGAATTTTACAGGGTTTGTAGGGTTGTGGCCGGTACATCAACGCCTTGCGATCTATAGGAGAGGTTATAAAAATGTCATTTGAAATGTTCGAAAAACTGGAAGCAAAAGTACAGCAGGCGATTGATACTATCACCCTGTTGCAGATGGAAATTGAAGAACTGAAAGAACAGAATAATACGTTAAAGCAGGAATCACTGCAGGTTGCCGGCAACCATGACTCTTTAACGCGTGAAAACCAGCAGTTAAAAGAAGAACAGCAGCAGTGGCAGGAACGCCTGCGGGCTTTGCTGGGAAAAATGGATGAGGTTTAATTCTGTCATGGAATGAACCGTGAATCGGGTGCCGGGGCACCCGTTTTGCCCGGGGGATCAGGCTTCTTCCGTTGCCCCTAGCGGGTTTTCCGAAAGAATGATGCCGGTGTTATCAGCGTAGAGATAATCACCCGAGAAAAAAGTCACACCGCCAAAATTGACACGGATATCACTTTCCCCGATACCCTCACCTGCGGCACCTGCCGGGATAGCAGCCATCGCCTGGATACCGATATCGAGTTCTTCCAGCTCATCAACCTGGCGTACTGAGCCATAAACGACGATACCTTCCCATTCATTCTGCGTCGCCAGCTGCGCAAGCTGCGCATCAATTAATGCACGTCTGACAGAGCCTCCGCCATCGATCAACAGCACGCGCCCCAGTCCATTCTCTTCGAGCAGATCATAGATCAGGCCATTGTCTTCGAAGCATTTGACGGTGGTTATCTGACCACCAAAAGAAGTGCGACCGCCAAAGTTTGAAAACAAGGGTTCAACAACATTCACTTCTTCATGGTAAATATCACACAGTTCAGAGGTATCGTATTTCATAGCCGTATCATCTGGTTGCCAGAGGAAGGGAAAGTATATCGTGTTCTGTCCACGGATAGCAAAAAGCATCCAACGTTATTGACGGTACCAGCATAAAAGCAGGTGATACCTGCCGGTGTACCGGATAAACACTGTCCGAATACCGGCTGGCATTCCGGTAGCGGAGACCGGCGATGTTGCACGTCCCTGGCCCTGCTGCCGTCGGGTCCGGAATGCCAGTAAACTCTCCTCAGACACGACGGTGACATAAAGAGGGGAGAGATACTTTTATCAATAAAAAAGACCGCTGCACCTGAGATGCAGCGGTCTGAACATCGCTTACGTGAAATTACAGGATGAAGCGGCTCAAATCCTCATCCGCCACCAGTTTATCCAGGTGTTCGCTGACGTAGCTCGCATCAATCGTCACGGTATCGCCCGGACGTTCACTGGCATCAAAGGAAATATCTTCCATCAGACGTTCCAGCACCGTGTAAAGACGACGGGCACCAATGTTTTCTGTCGTTTCATTGACCTGCCATGCCGCTTCGGCGATACGACGGATACCGTCGTCGGAGAACTCAATGGTAACGCCTTCTGTGGCCATCAACGCTTTATATTGAACGGTGACTGAAGCACTTGGCTCGGTCAGGATACGTTCAAAATCATTCACTGTCAGCGCCTGCAACTCAACGCGGATAGGTAAACGACCCTGCAGCTCAGGGATCAGATCTGACGGGCTGGCAACCTGGAATGCGCCTGAGGCAATAAACAGAATATGATCGGTTTTCACCATGCCATGCTTGGTCGATACGGTACAACCTTCGACCAATGGCAGTAAATCACGCTGCACCCCTTCACGTGAAACATCCGGGCCTGAAGACTGTCCGCGCTTACAGATCTTATCGATTTCATCGATAAACACGATGCCATGCTGTTCAACGGCATCGATGGCTTCCTGCTTCAGCTCTTCCGGGTTGATCAGACGGGCTGCTTCTTCTTCAATCAGCAGTTTCAGGGCTTCTTTGATTTTCAGCTTACGGGACTTCTGCTTTTGTCCCCCCATGTTCTGAAACATGGACTGCAACTGGCTGGTCATCTCTTCCATGCCAGGAGGCGCCATGATCTCGACGTCCATCGGCGATGCAGCAAGATCAATTTCGATCTCTTTATCATCCAGCAGACCTTCGCGCAGTTTTTTGCGGAAAGACTGGCGTGCCGCTGAAGGCTCGCCGGATTGTTCAGGCTGTCCCCAGTTATTTTTAGCCGGTGGGATCAGTACATCAAGAATGCGTTCTTCCGCCTGTTCTTCAGCCCTGACTTTATTGCGTTCGATAGCCTGGCTACGGATCATCTTGATCGCAGAGTCAGTCAGGTCGCGGATAATCGAGTCCACTTCTTTACCGACATAGCCGACTTCGGTGAATTTTGTCGCTTCTACTTTAATAAACGGTGCGTTGGCCAGCTTAGCCAGACGACGGGCAATCTCGGTTTTACCGACGCCGGTCGGACCGATCATCAGAATATTTTTGGGCGTCACTTCATGGCGCAGCTCGGCATCCAGCTGCATACGACGCCAGCGGTTACGCAGAGCGATTGAGACAGCGCGCTTAGCACCATCCTGACCAATGATGAACTTGTTCAGCTCACTGACTATTTCGCGGGGAGTCATTTCAGACATATAAAAAATCCTTACGGCCTGGACGTCAGTTCTTCGATAGTGACGTTATGGTTGGTATAGATACAAATATCACCCGCAATTTCCAGCGCTTTCCCGGTAATATCTTTGGCACTGAGCTCTGTGTTTTCCAGCAGAGCGCGGGCAGCTGCCTGTGCGTACGGGCCACCGGAACCAATGGCAATTAAATCATTTTCAGGCTGGATAACATCACCGTTACCACTAATGATCAGTGAGGCATTTTCGTCGGCTACAGCAAGGAGGGCTTCCAGACGGCGAAGCATACGGTCGGTACGCCAGTCTTTCGCAAGTTCTACGGCTGCTTTGACCAGGTGACCCTGGTGCATTTCCAGTTTACGCTCAAACAGTTCAAATAATGTGAAGGCATCGGCAGTGCCCCCGGCAAAACCAGCAATGACCTTATCGTTATACAGACGACGTACTTTTTTGACGTTGCCTTTCATTACGGTATTGCCAAGCGTGGCCTGGCCGTCACCACCAATAACGACCTGGCCATTGCGTCGAACACTTACAATCGTTGTCACGGGCCACCCCTTTTCATAGTGAAAAAAAGACTCCGCGCAGTGCGCGGAGCTACTTAAGGGGATATATGGGGGGGATGGAAATGTTTTCAACCCCCGGCAGGGAGAGTTATACAGTTTGCATGCCCCGCACCACGGAGCTGTTTAACGATACTTTCGACTTTCGTATGTTCTGAATAAGGGCCGATCACGACGCGGTTCCAGCCGCCGCCGGTGGTGATACGGCTTTCAAACCCTTCGAATGCCAGAGAGGCTCGTGCGGATTCAGCCTGTGCAGTTCCCTTAAAGGAGCCACACTGTATCAGCCAGCGTTTTCCGGAAGCCGCAGCCGTCTGTTTTGCCTGCTCCCGTGGGGCAGGGGTGACGTTTTGTGACGGTGTGGCTGCTGTGACGGGGGCTGCAGCCTGAGACTGGCGTTCTGCACGTTGCTGTCGCTCTGCCTGCTGCTGACGTTCGAGGCGTTGCTCGCGTTCCGCTTGCTGCTGCCGGGCTAACTGTTGTTGTCGTTCGAGACGTTGCTGGCGCTCTGCACGCTGTGCCTGCAGCAGTTGCTGTTGCTGAACATTCTGCTGTTGCTGATCGCTCTGCGGCTGCTGGTAGTTTTGCTGCTGGCGTAACGACTGTTGCTGCTGGTAGTTTTGTTGCTGACGCAGGGTTTGTTGCTGCTGTGCCGGAGTTTGCTGATTCCACGGCACTTCGTTCAGCTGTGTTGGTTGCTGACGCATGTCTTCAGCCATCTGCTCCAGCAACTGACGCTGTTCATCTGTCAGCTGAGTTTGCGAGCGAATTTCCCCGCCGGCGGTCGGTTCGGTCGGTGTTGCCACCGTAGTCTGCCGATCTTCGAGCTCTTTGATGTATTTCCAGCGCTCTTCGGGTTTAGGCGGTAAGCCGGTACCGGCATTTTTGCGTGGAATAATTTCCTGTAACTCTTCTTTTTTATGGTGGGCAATAAACCATAAACCACCGATAAAGCTCACCAGCACGGCAACGGCCAGTACGACAATCAGTGGGGGAAGTCCTGAGCGGGATTGCTTCTTTTTGCTCCGGGAGGTGTTTTTTTTGCGTTGCGTCCCTGTTGAACGCCCGCGGCCTACATAGTCTTTTTGTGCCACATTCGTTCCGATAAGTTAAAAAATCAGCCTGCCGGGCGAATCGCCCGAAATATTATTCAATGGCAATAATTACCCCATTTTACTCAAGGGGATGAACTTTGACCAGTAAACTCTGCATCAGACGTTGACTGAAAACAGGGAGATATCGCCGCGATTTCCCGGCTATCTGGCGGGTGTTACTGTCGATTGACGTACCGTCAGACCCGCCTCCAGTAAACGTGATCCGCCGTTGACCCGTTTTCCCTGAATAATTTCTATCAGTAATGCGGCTGCTTCACATCCGATGCGAAAACGTGGCTGAGTGACGGTGGTCAGGGGGGGATGACTGTACTGCGCAGCGTCAATATCATCGAAACCGATGACTGACAGCTGTTCAGGAACGCGGATCCCCATCAGGGCGGCCTGATGCAATACACCCAGCGCCATGCGGTCATTATGGCAAAAGATGGCATCAGGAGGGTCGGGCAATTGCATCAGATAGGTCAGTGCATCGCAGCCGGACGCAAAGGAGAAATCTCCGCGTGCCAGATAACGGGGCTCCACCGGAATATTGCGGCGGCTTAACGCCTGAATATACCCCTGTCGCCGGTAACGGCAATGCGACATGGTATCCGGGCCGGTGATACAGGCGATTTTCTTTAACCCTGAGTCGAGTAACCAGCTTACGGCGTTAAACGCTGCCGTCAGATTATCAATATGCACGGTCGGAAACGCGAGGTCGGCAGAAAATTCATTGGCCATCACCAGCGGAGGTAATTGCTCGCGGTACGAAAGCCCGGATAACACCGGAACCTGAGAGCCCAGTAAAAGCAATCCATCTATCTGGCGGGTGAGAATTTTGTCCAGAAAACTGACTTCCTGCAAATTCTGGTGAGCGCAGTCGCCGGTCAGTACCAGATAGCCTGCTGCGGCCGCGGTGACTTCTATGCCACGGATGATTTCATGAAAAAAAGGGTCACAGATATCAGGCACCAGAATTAACAGGATTCCGGAATCATGACTCTTTTGATGACGGGGGTTAAGCGTGGAGGAATAGCCCAGCTCGTTCATCGCCTGCATGACTTTATTTCGGGCAGAAGGAGAGACTTTATCCGGAGAGGTTAATGTCCGTGACACCGTGGCGGTGGAGACACCGGCTTTTTTTGCGACATCTTTCATGGTGGTACGGTATGAAGGCAGGTTCTCTTCCACAGCTCAGGCTCCCGGGATAACAGTCATTATCGTTGCGGCAGCCAGTGCTGCCCTGTTCTATTGTTAGCAGAATATCGGCGAATACTGTTATCTGATTTGTAATAAAACGGGGGGCCTGTTGATTATTCACGTGCGATGCCGCAAACATATCCGCGCATCTTAGCTTTCGGTCGGGTCAATATCCAGGGTCCACTTTACTTTCCGTATTGACGGCAAGGCCAGTATTAAGGGCATTGAGTGTTGCAGTATGCGTTGTAACTGTTTACGGGACGGGTGTTGCAACAGTAGCTGCCATCGCCAGCGCCCGTTGCGTTTAGCCTGAAGTGCCGGTACCGGCCCCATGATCCAGAAATGTTCATCCTTTAGCGGCGTGGCTTCGAGTAAATTTCTTAACTGTAATAGCGCATTCTCTGCCTGCTGAGGATCAAAATCCTCCGCACGGAACAGGGCATGACTGGAAAACGGCGGCAGGCTGAGTTGCTTACGCTCCTGCAATGTCTGGCGGGCAAACGAGAAATAGCCCTGATACAGCAAGGTGTGCAGCAACGGGTGTTCCGGATGATGGGTCTGTAATACCACTTCGCCTTGTTTCCCTGCCCGTCCGGCGCGCCCGGCCACCTGGGTATATAACTGCGCAAAACGTTCTGTCGCACGAAAATCGGCAGAGAAAAGGGCACTGTCGACATCCAGTAAAGCCACCAGCGTGACATCCGGGAAATGGTGGCCTTTCGCCAGCATTTGTGTTCCGGCCAGAATACGAGCACCACCCTGATGAATATCGTCTAAATGCTGCTCCAGGCTCCCTTTCCTGCTGGTAGTATCCCGGTCGATTCGGGTCACGGGGATATCCGGGAACAGGGTTTTCAGTTGTTCTTCCAGTTGTTCTGTGCCCATACCGACCGGTACCAGGTGCGTCGAACCACATCCCGGACACTGATAAGGGATGGGTCGTTGACTGTCACAATGGTGGCAACGTAGCGTGCGGTTAGTCTGGTGAAAGGTATAGTAACGTTCACAACGCTGGCACTCTGCCAGCCAGCCGCAATCATGGCAGAGCAGGGCGGGTGCATATCCCCGACGGTTCAGAAACAGCAATACCTGGTTATTCGCACTCAGGTGTTGACGCATTTTATGGATCAATGCCGGAGATAACCCGGATTGCAGACGGACCGATTTTAAATCAATCAGTTGCTGCTGTGCCTGGCGTGCATTTCCGGCACGCTGTGTCAGCGTTAACTGATGATATTTTCCTGTCGTGACATTATGCAACGTCTCCAGCGCAGGGGTGGCAGACCCCAGGATGATGGGAATATTTTCCTGATGGGCGCGAAAAACAGCCAAATCCCTGGCGTGATAGCGCCATCCTTCCTGTTGTTTATAGGAACTGTCGTGCTCTTCATCGATGATAATTACCCCGGGTCTGGCCAGCGGGGTAAAAAGTGCGGAACGGGTACCGATGACAATCGCTGATTCTCCCTGACGGGCCCGCAGCCAGACATTTAAGCGTTCAGTATCGTTGAGGGCGGAATGGAGGACATCCACCGGCGCATGAAATCGTTCGCGAAAGCGGGATATGGTCTGAGGGGTGAGTGCGATCTCCGGGACGAGTACCAGTGCCTGTTTTCCCTCAGCCAGAATATTTTCAATGACACTGAGGTACACTTCTGTTTTACCCGAGCCGGTAATACCGGCCAGTAGCCAGGCAGAATACCGGGTGTCCTGGCTGCGGATAGCACCCACAGCCGTGGCCTGCTCGGTGTTCAGACGCAGTCGTTCACCTTTGACCCTGAATGACGGCCGCCAGTCCGTCAGTTCCGCCGCCTCTTCGATCAGTTCACAGAGTCCTTTTTTACGCAGGGCCTGTAATACAGGATCACTCAGGTCATGCTGGCTGAGCTCATGACGAGCGACGGGACCATTGCGTAACAGGGCGAGTGCCTGCTGTTGTTTCACCGCACGTTTCAGGCTCTCCGGGACAGTGGCTTTGCCCTGCTCGGTGATCTGCCATTGCCAGACGGTGGGGAGTGCGGCCTCACGTCCCTGGCGCAGTAGCACCGGCAATGCATGAAAGAACACCTCGCCGATCGGATAATGGTAGTAACCCGCAGCCCAGTTCAGTAAACGCCACATCGTCCCGGTAAAAAGGGAGCCTTCATCGATCACTGCGTCGATCGATTTGAGTTGTTCTTCAGGCAGGTCACTTTTATCCTTGATGGCATGCACAATCCCTGTCATTTTCCGGTGCCCGAAAGTGACTTTTACCCTGCTGCCGACAACAGCAGTACGCTCAGCCAGGGGACGGTAATCAAACAGTCGTGGCAGAGGAACAGGTAATGCAACCTTAAGGACGGGCATTCAGGCACTCCGGCAGATCAGTGGATAAAGGGGTAGTGTACACGGTGGGGGCTTTGCCGGGTATGGGGTTTTATTTGCATAGTTCCGGCGAACTTCTGTATAATATACCGCCTCTGTTGCCTGAACAGGTGACAGGGAACTAAAAAAAACATTCTTTTTAACCGCGTGTGGTGCTGTGCAGGTTCGCCTGGCACGGAGAGCGACACGGCCTTCTACTGAGGTTCTCCCATGAAAAAAGGTATTCACCCGGAATACAACGCTGTAACCATTACCTGTTCTTGCGGTAACGTTATCAACACTCATTCTACTGTCGGTCACGATGTAAACCTGGACGTTTGTGGTAAATGCCATCCGTTCTATACTGGTAAGCAGCGTGTTGTTGATACCGGTGGTCGTGTTGAGCGTTTCAACAAGCGTTTCAGCATTCCTGGTTCAAAATAAGTTTCTGACAGACGAGTCTGACGATTCGGATGTAAAAAAACCCGGCAGTGCCGGGTTTTTTTTAACCTTTTTTCGTGGCGAAATACCCGTTGTGGGGGAACTCGCCCGGCATCAGTATTCCCACTTGTCCGGATCGATACCCATTTCACGCATAATAACTTTTGCCACTTCCGGGATCTCATCACTGCGTTCTTTCCGCAAATCATTGTCATCCGGTAACGGTTGGCCGGTAAATGCATGCAAAAAAGCCTCACACAACAGCTCACTGTTGGTGGCATGGCGCAGGTTATTTACCTGACGACGGGTCCGCTCATCAGTCAAAATTTTAAGAACTTTCAGAGGGATAGAGACAGTAATTTTTTTTACCTGCTCGCTTTTTTTGCCATGCTCAGCATAAGGGCTGATATATTCGGCATTCCATTCAGCCATGGGGTACCTTAATTAATAAAAAGTTAACTTGCCGGGATTCAGCTTATTATGCCAGATATCTCGTTTGTTTTTGTCTTTGCGGGTAAATGCTCGTCCGGAATGTGACAATTGTAGCGGAATCTGGCCGCCCGGCCTAATTTTAGCGTTTCCGCGACTGTTGCTCAATCTACACCCATAGACATTTGGAAGTCTAGATGTATTGACGTCTAATTTGCAGGTGGTATTCTGTGGCCACATTCTCTCTTTCAGTGAAAATACGCCATGACGACACATAAGCAAGCGACCATTGCCGTACGCAGCGGATTAAATGATGATGAGCAGTATGGTTGTGTAGTCCCCCCCATCCACCTTTCCACGACCTATAATTTTACTGACTTTAATCAGCCAAGAACCCATGACTATTCACGTCGGGGTAATCCGTCGCGTGATGTCGTCCAGAATGCGCTGGCCGAACTGGAAGGAGGCGCCGGGGCGGTCATGACGAACACCGGTATGTCCGCCATTTTACTGGTAACCACCGTTTTTCTGAAGCCCGGTGATTTGCTGGTGGCTCCCCATGACTGTTATGGCGGCAGCTACCGTCTGTTAGACAGTCTGCACAAGCGCGGTGCTTTCCGGGTAATGTTCATTGACCAGGGCGATGCACAGGCACTGGCCGCCGCGATGGCCGAAGGCCCGAAACTGGTGCTGATTGAGACGCCGAGTAACCCGTTATTAAGGGTGGTGGATATCAAAGCTATCAGCCGTGCAGCGAAAGCGGCGGGAGCGATTACCGTCGCCGATAATACCTTTATGAGCCCGGTCCTTCAGAGCCCGCTGGAACTGGGTGTGGATGTCGTTCTGCATTCCTGTACCAAATATCTGAACGGCCATTCGGATGTGGTCGCCGGAACGGTTATTGCAAAAGATCCGGAACTGGTGACGGAACTGGCCTGGTGGGCCAATAATATCGGCGTAACCGGCTCAGCATTTGACAGTTATTTGCTGTTACGCGGGCTACGGACACTCGGTCCCCGTATGGCTGCGGCACAACGGAATGCGCTGGCGATTGTTGAGGCATTAAAAAAACAGCCTCTGGTCAAAAAACTTTATCATCCTTCCTTACCGGAAAATGCCGGTCATGACATCGCGAAACGCCAGCAACGTGGATTTGGTGCGATGCTCAGCTTTGAGCTGGAGGGAGATGAACAGACAGTACGTACTTTTCTGAAAGCGCTGAAACTCTTTACGCTCGCCGAGTCTCTCGGAGGCGTGGAAAGCCTGATTTCTCATACGGCAACCATGACACATGCAGGAATGTCGGCAGAGGCGAGAGCAGCGGCAGGAATTTCTGATACATTATTGCGTGTCTCTGTAGGCATTGAAGACCATGAAGATTTAGTCGCCGATCTGGAAAATGCGTTCCGGGTGGCAGGCAGGGGGTAAGAATGACGATTTCATCAGACTGTGTGGCGTCCGAAGTGAGACAACTGCATAAATTCGGCGGCAGCAGCCTGGCGGATGCAAAATGCTATCAGCGTGCTGCTGATATTATGGCTGAATACAGCAAGCCCGGTGATTTGATGGTGGTGTCTGCCGCAGGCAGTACGACCAATCAGCTGATTAGCTGGCTGCAGCTCAGCCAGACGGATCGGTTATCAGCACACCAGGTACAGCAGAATTTGCGCCGCTTCCAGACAGGGCTGATGAACAGTCTCTTACCCGCCGCAGTGGCTGAACCGCTGGTTCAGGAATTTATTCGCGATCTTGAACGACTGGCCGTATTGCTGGATGGGGCGATCACGGATGCTGTGTATGCTGAAGTGGTAGGTCACGGTGAAATCTGGTCAGCGCGGCTGATGTCCGCAGTATTAACACAGCAGGATCTTCAGGCTGGCTGGCTGGATGCGCGCGAATTCTTATCTGCAGAACGCTCTGCTCAGCCGGAAGTTAAGGAAGCAGAATCACGGCAGTTATTGTTACAGCGGCTGACCGGCTGTGGCGGACAACGGGTGGTGATCACCGGCTTTATCGCCCGCAACCAGGCCGGTGAAACAGTCCTGCTGGGACGTAACGGCTCTGACTATTCGGCCACGCAAATCGGTGCGCTGGCAGGCGTCAGTAAAGTGACCATCTGGAGTGATGTTGCCGGGGTATACAGTGCTGACCCACGTAAGGTCTCTGATGCCTGCCTGTTACCGTTACTGAGGCTTGATGAAGCCAGCGAGCTGGCCAGGCTGGCCGCACCGGTGCTGCATACCCGCACACTGCAACCGGTGTCGGGCAGTGATATCGAACTGGAGTTACGTTGCAGCTATCAGCCAGATCTGGGGTCGACGCGGATTGAAAGGGTACTGGCATCTGGAACCGGTGCCAGGATCGTGACCAGCCATGACGATGTTTGTCTGATTGAAATTGAAATCCCTAAACAACATGATTTTGTGGCCTTAAAGAAGGACGTCGAATTACAACTCGCACGTGCTCAGCTACGTCCGCTGGCCACCGGGGTACATTCGGATCGCTATTTACTGCAACTCTGTTATACCGCCGAAGTGGTCGACAGTGCGCTGGCATTGCTGCAGGGAAGTGGTTTACCGTTAGGTGTTCGCTTACGCGATGGGCTGGCGCTGGTGGCAATGGTGGGCGCTGGCGTCACGCGTAATCCGCTGCATGCGCACCGTTTCTGGCAACAGATCAAAGACCAGCCGGTAGAGTTTGTCTGGCAATCCGAACAGAATATCAGCCTGGTGGCCGTATTGCGTTCGGGGCCGACGCAGCTCGTGATCCAGGGACTGCATCAGTCGCTATTCCGCGCCGAAAAACGCATTGGACTCATTTTATTAGGCAAAGGGAATATCGGGTCTCGCTGGCTGGAATTATTCGCAAAGGAGCAGGAGAACCTCTCTGATCGCAGCGGATTCGAATTTGTTCTGGCGGGTGTCGCGGATAGCCGGAAAAGCCTGCTGGACTATGAAGGGCTGGATACCAGCCGCGTACTGAACGTGTTCGATGACGAAGCGGAATACCGGGATCAGGAATCGCTTTTTTTATGGATGCGTGACCATCCGTTTGATGATCTGGTCGTGCTGGATGTGACTGCCGAGGGCAATATTGCCGATCAATATCCGGACTTTGCCAGTTATGGTTTTCATATCATCAGTGCTAATAAGATGGCAGGGTCATCCGACGGTGCTCACTGGCGCCAGATCAGGGATGCATTCAGCCGCACCGGACGCCACTGGTTGTATAACGCGACCGTCGGGGCCGGTTTACCGATTAACTACACCGTGCGTGATTTACGGGATAGCGGAGATTCTATTCTCTCTATCAGCGGTATTTTCTCCGGCACGTTGTCATGGTTATTCCTGCAATATGATGGCTCTGTTCCCTTTACCGACCTGGTGGACCAGGCATGGCAGCAAGGGCTTACCGAGCCGGACCCCCGGGTTGATCTCTCGGGTCTGGATGTGATGCGTAAGCTGGTGATCCTGGCGCGTGAAGCCGGCTACGACATAGAACCTCATCAGGTCCGTGTGGAATCGCTGGTCCCGGAAAACTGTACCGATGAATCGGTGGATCATTTCTTTGAGAATGCAGATGCGCTGAATGATCAGATGCTGCAGCGTTATGAAGCCGCGAAAGAGGCGGGTCTGGTTCTGCGTTATGTGGCACGTTTTGATGCCAGTGGTAAGGCCAAAGTGGGGGTGGAGGCTGTCAGGCCGGAGCACCCGCTGGCGTCCCTGTTACCCTGCGATAATGTCTTTGCAATTGAAAGTCGCTGGTACCGGGATAATCCGCTGATTATCCGCGGCCCGGGCGCCGGACGGGATGTTACTGCGGGAGCCATTCAGTCGGACCTCAACCGGCTGGCACAACTCTTGTAGATTTTTTCTCAGGCAGAGTTTTCTCTGCCTTTTTTCTGCCTGCCTCATTCTCTCAGTTGCCCTGTAAGCAGCCCCCCTCCTGTTGTATGAATTTTTATCACAGTGACATGCTGATAATTCAGTTGACCCTTTGGCCGTAATTCGTCATTTTGAACATCTGGACGTCTAAACGTGTAGACGTTTAATAAATCATAACAGATGCGATCGACGAGGTAACAGGATGAGTTTCTTTCATGCCAATCAGCACGAGGCGCTTAATCAGAGCCTTTCAGAGTTAAACGGGCGTATTAATGTTTCTTTTGAGTTTTTCCCGCCGCGTACTCAGGATATGGAAGACATTCTGTGGAGCTCCATTGATCGCTTAAGCAGTCTGAAACCGAAATTCGTGTCTGTCACTTACGGGGCGAATTCCGGGGAACGTGATCGTACCCATAGTATTATCAAAGGGATTAAAGAGCGTACCGGGCTGGAAGCGGCTCCGCATCTGACCTGTATTGATGCTAACCGCGATGAGCTTCGCAGCATTGCTCAGGATTACTGGGACAACGGGATCCGCCATATTGTGGCACTGCGGGGTGACTTCCCGAATGGTGTCGGTAAACCGGATATGTATGCGGCGGATCTGGTGACATTACTGAAAGACGTCGGTGACTTTGATATTTCCGTGGCGGCTTACCCCGAAGTGCATCCTGAAGCAAAAAGCGCTCAGGCCGACCTGTTGAGTCTGAAACGCAAAGTAGATGCGGGCGCAGACCGTGCGATCACCCAGTTCTTTTTTGATGTTGAGAGCTACTTACGTTTCCGTGACCGTTGCGCGGCAACCGGGATTGATGTGGAGATTGTGCCGGGCATTCTGCCTGTCAGTAACTTTAAGCAGTTACAACGCTTTGCGACTCTGACCAATGTTCGCGTACCCAACTGGATGAACACCATGTTTGAAGGGCTGGATAATGACCCGGAGACCCGTAAACTGGTCGGGGCAAATATCGCCATGGATATGGTGAAAATCCTCTCCCGGGAAGGCGTGAAGGATTTCCATTTCTACACGCTGAACCGGGCAGAAATGAGCTATGCCATCTGCCACACCCTCGGAGTCCGCCCGCAAATTGCGGCGGTGTGATGACAACATCCCGTCGGGGATCACGCGAATAGCAGAAAAAGCACCCGCCGGGTGATGTCAGTCAGTTAAGCGTTTTAATGAACATAACTTCATGATAATGCACAGAAGGTAAATGAAGGAATCAGGGCTTTACTCCTTTTTTGCTTCACCAGAGGCCCGGATTTTCGGGCCTTACTTTTTTTAATGAGCGCTGTTAACCCGGCGGGTGCTTTTTCTGTTGCGATCCTCTGAAGGAGTCCGTGGCTGTCCGGGTCCGCAGGCTATGACCCTATACCTCAGTCTGAGTCCAGGCAAAAATCGGGAATGTAATAACCTCTCCGCGATAAAGGACCTTCAGGATTTTTAATGGCATTGTCTGCCGGCAGGGTTTTACCGGGCCTTTACCCTTCTGTGCCCGTCGGGAATCCGGTAAATGCCGGTCACGTGGTCTTCCCCTGCAAATAAAAAAGGCCACCGGGGTGGCCTTTCAGGGACTCCGCAGGATATCGCGGTTTAGCCGGTGTTACGCATACCGGCGGCAATACCGGCAATCGTGACCATCAGTGCCTGTTCGACTTCCGGTGCTGTCACCTCTCCGGCAGCCTCACAGGCCCGGGAGCGGGAAAGCAACTCAGCCTGTAAGACGTTAAGCGGGTCAGTGTAGACATTCCGCAGTGCAATAGATTCTGCAATCCATGGCTGATCGGCCATCAGATGGGCATCATTAGATATCGCCAGCACGGTGTTAATGTCGTCGGCCAGTTGAGCCCGTAACTGTTCGCCCAGACCCCAGAGTGAAGGATCGACCAGACGCTGGTCATAATATTCCGCTAACCAGAGGTCAGCTTTCGCAAATACCATTTCCAGCATGCCGATACGGGTCGAAAAGAACGGCCAGTCATGGCACATCGTTTCCAGTACTTTCTGTTGCCCGGCAGAGATCGTTTTTTGCAGTGCCGCCCCGGCGCCAAGCCAGGCAGGTAACATTAACCGGTTCTGGGTCCAGGCAAAGATCCACGGGATGGCACGTAAAGATTCCACGCCCCCGGCAGGGCGGCGTTTCGCCGGACGGGACCCCAGAGGCAGTTTCCCCAGCTCCTGTTCTGGCGTTGCAGAACGGAAATACGGAACGAAATCCGCATGCTCACGAACATAGCCGCGGTACATGTCGCAGGAGTCCGCGGAGAGCTGATCCATAATCCTTTGCCATTCCGGTTTTGGCTCCGGCGGTGGCAGCAGGTTAGCCTCAAGGATTGCGCCGGTATACAGCGACAGGCTGGCAATGGTCACTTCCGGCAGGCCGAACTTAAAGCGGATCATCTCACCCTGTTCAGTCACGCGTAACCCGCCCTTCAGGCTGCCCGGAGGCTGTGATAACAGCGCAGCATGTGCCGGTGCGCCGCCACGGCCAATCGAGCCGCCACGGCCATGGAACAGTGTCAGGGCAATACCGGCCTTCTCACAGGTCTTGATCAGAGCATCCTGGGCCTGATATTGCGCCCAGCTGGCGGCCATGACACCGGCATCTTTGGCGGAGTCGGAATAGCCGATCATCACCATCTGTTTGCCCTGGATAAAGCCGCGATACCAGTCAATGTTCAGTAACTGTGTCATGACATCATTGGCATTATTCAGGTCATCAAGGGTTTCAAACAGCGGGGCGACCGGCATGGCATAACGGATGCCGGCTTCTTTCAGTAGCAGGTGAACCGCCAGCACGTCGGACGGTGTTTTCGCCATAGAAATCACATAGGCTGCGATTGAGCCCTGGGGGACTTCGGCAACCACCCGGCAGGTCTCCAGCACCTCACGTGTATCCGGTCCCGGTTCCCACTGCTGCGGCAGAAGCGGCCGTTTAGAGTTCAGTTCGCGGATAAGGAAAGCCTGCTTATCGGCTTCTGACCAGCTCTCATAATCGCCCAGCCCCAGATAGCGGGTAATTTCTGCCAGCGCCTCGGTATGGCGGGTACTCTCCTGGCGCACATCAATACGCACCAGCGGGACGCCAAAGCATTTAATCCGGCGCAGGGTATCCAGCAACTGACCATTGGCAATAATCCCCATGCCGCACTGTTTTAAGGACTGGTAAATGGCGAATAACGGGTCCCATAACTGCTCATTGGCAATCAGCAGGTCGGCGGGACGGGACGGACGTTCGCCTTTCAGGCGTCTTTCCAGGTAAGTCTGGGTTGTGGTCAGTTGGGTACGAAGACGTTTCAGTATAACGCGATACGGTTCCAGAGCCTCCGGATCGCCACACAATTCACGGACCTCATCGGTACAGACCGACATCGAAAGCTCAGAGATAAGGACGCCGATATCGCGCAGGAATAAATCGGCGGCTTTCCAGCGACTCAGCTGGATGACATGACGGGTCACCGGCGCGGTGACATTCGGGTTACCGTCACGATCCCCGCCCATCCAGGAGGTGAATTTTACCGGCACAAAATCGACCGGCAGGGTAATCCCGAAGGTTTCTTCGGCCTGCTCATTCAGTTCGCGCAGAAACGCAGGTACACCTTCCCACAGACTGTTTTCAACGACAGCAAACCCCCATTTGGCTTCATCAACCGGCGTGGGCCTGATCTTACGAATTTCATCCGTATGCCAGGCCTGTGCCACTAGCTGACGTAAGCGCCGCATGACGGTATTACGTTCGTAGTTGGTCAGATCACTATGATCGAGTTGTTTCAGGCAGCTATTCACTTCAACCAGTTTATGGATAAGCGTACGACGGGTGATCTCCGTCGGGTGAGCAGTGAGTACCAGCTCTATCGAAAGCGACTCGATAGCTTTCAGAATATCGCTGCGGGTCAGAGTGTTATTTTGTTTTAACCGTTCGAATTCCTGTTTCAGAAGTTCGGGGTTGTTGGCGCCCTGGGCCTGCAGAGAGATGGTCTGGTACTGTTCAGCAACGTTAGTCAGATTAAGGAACTGGCTGAAGGCTCTGGCGACCGGTAATAATTCGTCATTAGATAAGTTTTGCAGGGTAGAAAGAAGTTCCTGACGGTCAGCCTCATTCCCTGCACGGGATGATTTGGAGAGTTTACGTATGGTTTCTACGCGTTCAAGAATGTTTTCCCCTAAGGCATCCTTTACGGTTTCCCCGAGCAGTTTACCGAGCATACTGACATTACTTCGCATTGCGGAATATTGTTCGTTCATGTGACCCTGAAACCCTCTGTCATATTTATCTGATTTTGTTACCAGTCCAGCATAACCCTGTCTTTTATCTAGCCATGTTACTGAGGATTCGTCAAATGGCTTCCATAGGGAAAGGTATAATGTAACTTACTGAATTTAATAAAATTTGATAGAGGGGTTCTTTGATAAGCTATTCTTATTAAAGAGAAAAGGGTGCCGGGGATTTAATCAATATCCCCGGTAATAAATTTTAATGACAGAAATGCTGCACAACGCGCTCGAGTAATTCGCGGGTCGGATTAATAAAGGCCGTATCGAGGTATTCATCAGGCTGATGCGCCTGCTCGATAGAACCGGGACCGAGCACCAGTGTCGGACAAAGCTCCTGAATAAAAGGCGCTTCGGTGCAATAGTTAACGATCTCTGTTTCGCGGCCCAGCAGTTTTTCGATAACTTTCACCAGTCCATGGTGACGGGGACATTCATACCCCGAGATGGGCGGATGCAGATCACTGACGGTGAGCCGGCCCGGCCAGCGTTCGCTCACCGGCGTCAGTGCTTCCATTAATAATCCGTGCAGGTCATCCAGCGCCAGTCCGGGCAGCGGACGGATATCCATATGCAATTCACAGCAGGCACAGATGCGGTTGGGAGCATCACCGCCGTTAACAGAACCGAAATTCATGGTCGGATAGGGGATGACGAAACCGTCATGATGATAACGTTCTTTCAGCGTATTACGCAGGCCGGTCAGATGCGTAATGGCATCATGCATCAGTTCAATCGCATTCACACCCCGGGCAGGATCGCTTGAATGGCCGGACTGTCCCTGAATACGGATAGCTTTGGAAAGGTGTCCCTTATGGGCACGTACCGGTTTCAGCGAGGTTGGCTCGCCGATAATGGCGCAATCAGGGCGCAGGTCGGTGGTACGGGCAAAATAGCTGGCACCGGCCATGGTGGTTTCTTCGTCTGCCGTCGCCAGAATATACAGCGGCTTCTTCAGGCGGGTGATATCAATATCGCGCAAGGTATCCAGGATAAAGGCAAAAAAGCCTTTCATATCCGCCGTCCCCAGACCATAGAGTTTGTTATCACGTTCTGTCAGTGTAAAGGGGTCCTGGGTCCAGCGACCGTCATCGAACGGTACGGTATCGGTATGCCCTGCCAGCATCAGCCCGCCGGTGCCGCTTCCGGCCCTGGCCAGCAGGTTAAATTTATTCCGTGTTTCCGGGACCGGCTGGACTTCGGTATGAAACCCCAGGTCACGGAACCAGCCCGCCAGTAAGTTGATCAGCCCTTCATTACTCTGATCTAAGGCGCTTTCTGTCGCACTGACAGAAGGCGTCGCAATTAACTGACGATAAAGCTCAATAAAAGGAGGTAATTTTGTCTTCACTGTTGACGGTCCTTGCGTTAGGATGTATCAATATTCATGCACTAATTATGAATAAAAATACATTATAGCCTTAAGCATGTGAACTTCTTTTGCTTACGAAGGCAACCCGGGGAGCGGGGCATACCCTGTCCTGAATCATAGACTTTACGTAAAAGGTACACAGCCTGATGTTGAAGACGCTGATTGTTGGTGCCAGTGGTTATGCTGGTGTTGAACTGGTCACTTACCTGAATCGCCATCCACACATAAACATAACCGGAATTGCGGTATCAGCGCAAAGTCCGGATGCGGGAAAATTGTTGTCCGATATTTACCCGCAACTGAAAGGTCGTGTGGATCTCCGGCTGCAGCCGCTCACCGATGTTGCCGCAGTGGCAAAAGAAGCGGATGTTGTGTTCCTGGCAACCGCGCATGAAGTCAGCCACGATTTAGCACCACAGTTTTTAGAACATGGCTGTGTGGTCCTGGATCTGTCAGGTGCCTGGCGGGTCAATAGTGCAGAGTTCTATACCCGCTACTACGGCTTTACCCATCAGTACCCTGAACTGCTGGCACAGGCGGCCTATGGTATGGCGGAATGGCAGGCAGAGCAGATTAAACAAACGAATCTGATTGCCGTGCCGGGTTGCTATCCGACAGCGTCGCAGCTGGCGATTAAACCGTTGCTGGCCGCCGGATTACTGAACACGAATCAGTGGCCGGTTATCAATGCAACCAGCGGTGTCAGCGGCTCCGGAAGGAAAGCCTCGCTGAATACCAGCTTTTGTGAAGTCAGCCTGCAACCCTACGGGCTGTTTTCGCACCGCCATCAGCCGGAAATTTCTGCACATCTGGGGACGCCGGTGGTCTTTACGCCGCAGCTGGGCAGCTTCCCGCGCGGTATTCTGGCCACGAGCACCTGTCGCCTGAAACCCGGAGTGACCGCAGAGCAGGTGGCGAAGGCTTTCCACGATGCCTATGATGATAAACCGCTGGTTCGCCTTTATGACTCCGGCGTGCCGGCCCTGAAATCCGTGATCGGCCTGCCTTTCTGCGATATCGGTTTTGCGGTCGACGGTGAACATGTCATTGTGGTGAGTGCGGAAGATAACCTGCTGAAAGGGGCTTCCTCGCACGCCGTACAGTGTATGAATATTCGTTTCGGTTATCCTGAAACGCTGTCTTTGCTTTAAATGCAGGTGTTTTCCATGACAAATCCATTAATTATTAAACTGGGCGGCGTACTGCTGGATAGCGAAGAAGCGCTGGGCAGATTATTTGATGCATTGCTGGCATACCGTCAGAGTCATCAGCGTCCCCTGGTGATTGTCCATGGCGGCGGTTGCCTGGTTGACGAACTGATGAAGAAACTGGCTCTGCCGGTCAGTAAGAAAAACGGATTACGGGTTACCCCGGCAGATCAGATAGACATCATTACCGGTGCTCTGGCGGGGACGGCCAATAAAACGTTACTGGCCTGGGCCAGAAAATACGGCATTAATGCGGTCGGCCTGTCACTGGGTGACGGCGGCATCGCGAATGTCGCGCAGTTTGATGAAGAGCTGGGCCATGTCGGTAAAGCGACGCCCGGTAATCCGGCACTGGTGAATACATTAACCGGCAGCGGTTATTTACCGATCATCAGTTCTATCGGGATCACCGACGACGGACTGTTGATGAATGTGAATGCTGACCAGGCCGCTACCGCGCTGGCTTCCACCTTAGGCGCAGATCTGGTACTGCTGTCTGATGTGAGCGGTATTCTCGACGGTAAAGGCCAGCGTATTGAAGAAATGACCGCTGAGAAGGCTGAGGCCTTAATCGCTCAGGGCATCATTACTGACGGTATGATTGTGAAAGTCCATGCGGCGCTGGATGCTGCAAGAACGCTGGGCCGGCCGGTGGATATTGCCAGCTGGCGGCATGCAGAGCAGTTACCTGACTTATTTAACGGCGTGTCCATCGGCACCCGGATTTTGGCTTAACGACAAAGACTGATTCAAGGATTAAACGATGCAAACTCAAGGTATTAAAAAAATCGTTCTGGCGTACTCCGGCGGACTGGACACTTCGGCGATCATTCCCTGGCTGAAAGAGAACTACGGCTGTGAAGTTGTCGCTTTTGTCGCTAACGTCGGTCAGGATCCGGAAGATCTGGTCGGTGTTGAAGGGAAAGCCCTGCAGTCAGGCGCCTCAGAATGTCATGTCGTTGATCTGCGTGAAGAGTTCATTAGTGATTATGTTTATCCGGTGCTGCAAACCGGCGCACTGTATGAGGGAACCTACCTGCTGGGAACCTCAATGGCACGTCCTATCATCGCTAAAGCTCAGGTTGAGCTGGCCCTGAAAGTGGGCGCGGATGCGGTATGTCATGGTGCTACCGGCAAAGGAAATGATCAGGTACGTTTCGAAAGCACCTATGCCGCACTGGCACCTCAGCTGAAAGTCGTTGCACCATGGCGTGAATGGGACCTGCGTTCACGTGAAGCCCTGCTGGCCTATCTGAAAGAGCGTAATATCCCGACCACAGCGACACTGGAAAAAATCTACAGCCGTGATGAGAATGCCTGGCATATCTCGACCGAAGGCGGCGTGCTGGAAAGCCCGTGGAATGCGTCGAACAAAGACTGCTGGGTCTGGACGACCGATCCACTGGAAGCTCCGGACCAGCCTGAACAAGTGACCGTGAGAGTTGAGAAAGGTCAGGTCGTTGCGGTTAACGGTGAAGCACTGACGCCTTTCGGTTGCCTGGAAAAACTGAATGTACTGGGTGCTAAACACGGTGTTGGCCGTATCGATATCGTCGAAAACCGTCTGGTGGGTATGAAATCCCGTGGATGTTATGAAACCCCCGGTGGCACCATTATGGTGAACGCTTTACGTGCCGTTGAACAGCTGGTACTGGATCGCGATAGCTACAAATGGCGTGAACAGCTGGGCCTGGAAATGTCATATGTTGTGTATGACGGACGCTGGTTTACGCCACTGCGTAAGTCGTTACAGGCTTCAGCAGAATCGCTGGCGGAAGAGGTTAACGGTGAAGTCGTGCTGCAGTTATACAAAGGCCAGGTCAGCGCAATTCAGAAGAAATCAGAAAACAGCCTGTATTCAGAAGAGTTTGCTACTTTCGGTGAAGATGAAGTTTATGATCACAGCCATGCCGGCGGCTTCATTCGTTTGTACTCACTGTCTTCACGTATCCGTGCACTGAAAGAACAGAAATAAGATTCCGGTCAGATAATCCGGAGCAGGGTAGCGGTATGGCTGCCCTGCAGTTCAGAATAACCCATTATAGGGAGCATCATTATGGCACTGTGGGGTGGACGTTTTACTCAGGCGGCAGACCAGCGGTTTAAACAATTTAACGACTCTCTGCGTTTTGACTACCGGCTGGCAGAACAGGACATCACCGGTTCAGTGGCCTGGTCTAAAGCGCTGGTGACGGTCGGCGTCCTGAGTAAGGAAGAACAGCAACAACTGGAACAGGCACTGCACACCCTGCTGAGCGAAGTTCGTGCGAACCCTGAGCAGATATTGCAAAGCGATGCCGAAGATATCCATAGCTGGGTCGAAGGTAAGCTTATCGACAAAGTCGGCGCTCTGGGTAAAAAACTGCATACCGGCCGCAGCCGTAACGACCAGGTAGCGACTGACCTGAAACTATGGTGTAAGCAACAGGTCAGCGAGCTTCTGAACGCCACCCGTGAGTTACAGCAGGCGCTGGTAGTGACTGCGGAGGCGAATCAGGATGCAGTCATGCCGGGGTATACCCATCTGCAACGTGCCCAGCCGGTCACTTTTGCTCACTGGTGTCTGGCCTATACCGAAATGCTGGCACGGGATGAAAGCCGGTTACAGGACGCGTTAAAGCGTCTGGATGTCAGCCCGCTGGGATGTGGTGCGCTGGCCGGAACCGCCTATGAGATCGATCGTGAACAGCTGGCCGGTTGGTTAGGTTTTGCGTCTGCGACACGTAACAGCCTGGATTCCGTTTCTGATCGTGACCATGTGCTGGAATTACTCTCGGATGCCTCCATCGGTATGGTGCATTTGTCCCGCTTTGCGGAAGACCTGATTTTCTTCAACTCCGGTGAAGCCGGCTTTGTTGAGCTGTCTGATAAAGTGACCTCAGGCTCTTCCCTGATGCCACAGAAAAAGAACCCGGATGCGCTGGAACTGATCCGCGGTAAATGTGGCCGTGTACAGGGCGCACTGACCGGGATGATGATGACCCTGAAAGGGTTACCCCTGGCCTATAACAAAGACATGCAGGAAGATAAAGAAGGGCTGTTCGATGCTCTGGACACCTGGCTGGATTGTCTGCATATGGCGGGGTTAGTACTGGAAGGCATTCAGGTGAAACGTCCGCGCTGCCAGGAAGCGGCAGAGCAGGGATATGCGAATTCCACCGAACTGGCTGATTATCTGGTGGCAAAAGGTGTCCCTTTCCGTGAAGCTCACCATATTGTGGGTGAAGCTGTTGTCGCGGCGATCCATAAAGGGGTGGCGCTGGAAGCCTTATCGCTGGAGGAACTTAAAGCCTTCAGTCCGGTGATTGACCAGGATGTTTACCCGATCCTGTCCTTACAGTCCTGCCTGGACAAACGTAATGCACAGGGTGGAGTGGCCCCGGCTCAGGTGGCCTCGGCCATCAGTGAGGCTAAAAAACGCCTGAGTTAAGTGACGGGTGAAATAAAAACAGCGGACCCGGGTCCGCTGTTTTTTTTATGTTTACGGGAGAGCGGCCGTCAGGCAGCCATTATCCGCGCAGGAAGTACTGCTCCAGATCATCGCTGCCACCGATGTGACGGCCACCGATAAAGACCTGAGGCACCGTTGCGCGACCGGTGACGGCTCGCAGGCTTACGGTGGTAGCATCCTGACCTAAAATAATCTCTTCATACTGGATCCCACGCTCCTGCAGCATCTGTTTTGCTTTGGCGCAGAACTGGCAACCCGGCTTAGTAAACAGAGACACAGACTCCTGCAGTTTCACATCCGGAGCCAGGTACTGCAGCATAGTATCAGCATCAGAGACTTCAAACGGGTCACCGGGTTTGTTAGGTTCAACAAACATTTTCTCGACTTTGCCGTCGCGAACCAGCATAGAGTAACGCCATGAGCGCGCTCCGAAGCCCAGGTCTTCTTTTTCGACCAGCATATCCATGCCACGGGTAAAGTCACCATTACCGTCCGGAATAAAGGTAATGTTTTCAGCGTGCTGATCGGCTTTCCATGCATTCATCACGAAGGTATCGTTGACGGAAATACACAGAATATCGTCAACGCCGTGCTGTGAGAATACACTGTACAGCTCGTTGTAGCGCGGCAGATGGCTGGACGAACATGTCGGGGTAAAAGCCCCCGGCAATGAGAATACGATGACCGTTTTGTTTTTGAACAAATCATCGGTGGTTACATTGACCCATTTGTCGCCCTGACGGGTGTGAAAGGTAACCTGGGGTACTGAACGACCTTCATAAGTCTCTGACATATCTTCTCCTGTCTGGTGTATTAACACACTCAATCATCGGTAATTTGAATCTGATACCATTATTATTACTTTCCTGCCTTGATAGGGCTAATCGTTGATTGCTATGCTATCTATCGCCATGAACTATCATGCGCCGGAGGAAATTAATGAATATTCGTGACCTTGAGTATCTGGTTTCACTGGCAGAACATCGCCATTTTCGTCGGGCTGCGGATGCCTGTCATGTCAGCCAGCCTACGCTGAGCGGTCAAATCCGTAAACTGGAAGATGAACTGGGCGTCATGCTGTTGGAACGTACCAGTCGCAAGGTACTCTTCACTCAGGCCGGTTTACTGCTGGTGGATCAGGCCCGTACTGTCCTGCGGGAAGTGAAAGTACTTAAGGAAATGGCCAGTCAGCAAGGCGAAACCATGTCCGGTCCTTTACATATCGGCCTCATTCCGACGGTCGGTCCGTATTTATTACCTCAGATCATCCCTATGTTGCATCAGACGTTCCCGAAACTGGAAATGTATCTGCATGAAGCACAGACACAACAGTTACTGGCGCAACTGGATAGCGGACAACTGGATTGTGCCATTATGGCACTGGTAAAAGAGACCGAAGCGTTTATCGAAGTGCCGTTATTTGATGAACCGATGAAACTGGCGGTCTATTCCGATCATCCCTGGCACCAGCGGGAAAGAGTCCCGATGTCTGAACTGGCCGGTGAGAAACTGCTGATGCTACAGGACGGACACTGTCTGAGAGATCAGGCGATGGGCTTCTGTTTTTCCGCCGGTGCGGATGAAGACACTCATTTCCGGGCCACCAGTCTGGAGACCTTACGGAATATGGTCGCTGCGGGCAGCGGTATCACTCTGATGCCTTCACTGGCTATCCCGAATGAAAGGGAGCGGGATGGCGTATGCTATATCCCTTGTGATAAGCCGGTTCCTCAGCGCACCATTGCACTGATCTATCGCCCGGGCTCGCCTCTGCGCAGTCGTTATGAACAACTGGCAGAGACAATCAGTGCACATATGCGTGATTCAGGGAGCCTGTCAAAATAGACGATTAAGGCCATTTAGCGCAGCAACGCGATAAGCTTCAGCCATGGTCGGGTAGTTAAAAGTGGTATTTACAAAGTACTCGAGTGTATTACCGCCATTTTTCTGCTCCATAATGGCCTGACCGATATGAATAATTTCTGCCGCGCGCTCACCGAAGCAATGGATACCCAGAATTTCTTTGGTATCGCGGTGGAAGAGTATTTTCAGGCTACCGATGTTCATGCCGACGATTTGAGCACGGGCGAGATGTTTAAACTGTGCCCGGCCGACTTCGTAAGGGATTTTCATGGCCGTTAACTGCTGTTCTGTTTTGCCGACAGAGCTGATTTCCGGAATGGTATAAATCCCGGTCGGAATATCTTCGATCAGATGGGCTGTCGCTTCTCCTTTCACAATCGCCTGTGCAGCAATCCTGCCCTGATCATAGGCCGCAGAAGCCAGGCTCGGATAGCCGATGACATCGCCGACCGCATAAATGTGGGGCTGTGCTGTCTGATACATACTGTTGACCTTCAGCAACCCGCGGCTATCGGCTTCCAGTCCGGCATTTTCCAGCGTCAGTGAGTCGGTGTTCCCTGTGCGTCCGTTAGCATAGAGCAGGCAATCGGCTTTCATCCGTTTACCGGACTTCAGCGATACAATGACACCATCATCATTGGCTTCCACTTTTTCAAATTCTTCGTTGTGGCGGATAACTACGCCGCTGTTCCAGAAATGATAAGAGAGTGAGTCTGACATTTCCTGATCCAGAAAGGCCAGTAAACGGTCACGGGTATTAATCAAATCAACTTTTACACCGAGACCGCGGAAAATAGACGCATACTCACAACCAATGACCCCGGCACCGTAAATGATGACATGGGAAGGTTCATGATGAAGATCGAGGATGGAATCTGAGTCGTAAATGCGCGGATGGGAAAAGTCTACGCTATCCGGATGATATGGACGCGAACCGCAAGCGATAACAAACTTAGCGGCAGTCAGTCGCTCGCAGGAACCATCAGGAAGGACAACCTCCAGCGTGTGATCATCAATAAAATGCGCATCGCCCTGATAGAGTTCACAGTGATTACGCTCATAGAACCCCTGACGCATATTGGTTTGCTGCTGAATAACATTTTCCGTGTGTTTCAGAATGTCTGCAAATGAGGAGCGCAGCAGGCGGGTGTGATCGCTATATAACGGGTTCTGGTTAAATTCAATGATTCTGCTGACCGCATGACGCAGTGCTTTTGACGGGATTGTGCCCCAATGGGTACAACCTCCCCCGATATTGTGAAAGCGCTCAATAACAGCAACCTTTGTACCTTGCTTCACCAGTCCCATGGCGGCACCTTCACCGCCGGGGCCGGAGCCAATCACAATCGCATCATAATCGTAAGGCTTTTGCATATTCACACGTCCTATGTTCTAAAACATTATAACAACGTAAATATAACATTTTGTTCAAATCACCTGAATGCCAATCGTGTTATTTCTTGTTTCAGGGGCTGATTTATAAGTTAACAGGCGTTCACAAAGTTTGCGCCACTGTACGCTGATAATTTTGATATAGTGCCAAAATGGAGTGTAAAAAGGCAGAGATGATGGGCGTCAGAGCACAGCAAAAAGAACGTACAAGACGTACTCTTATTGAAGCAGCGTTCAGTCAGTTAAGTGCGGAACGCAGCTTTACCAGTTTGAGTCTGCGTGAAGTTGCCCGTGAAGCCGGTATTGCACCGACATCCTTCTACCGGCACTTTAAGGATGTTGATGAGCTTGGCTTGACGATGGTCGATGAGAGCGGGCTCATGTTACGCCAGTTAATGCGCCAGGCCCGCCAGCGAATTGCCAAGGGTGGCAGCATCATCAAAACCTCCGTTTCTACCTTTATGGAATTTATCGGCAATAATCCGAATGCCTTTCGTTTATTACTGCGTGAGCGTTCCGGAACCTCGGCGGCTTTTCGTGCCGCTGTTGCGCGGGAGATTCAGCATTTTATTGCTGAGCTGGCCGACTACCTTGAATTAGAAAACCACATGCCCCGCAGTTTTACAGAAGCGCAGGCAGAAGCAATGGTGACGATTGTTTTTAGTGCCGGTGCCGAAGCGGTGGATGTGGATATTGAGCAGCGGCGCAAACTGGAAGAGCGTCTGGTCCTTCAGTTAAGAATGATTTCGAAAGGTGCCTATTACTGGTATCGTCGGGAACAAGAGCGATTGGCTTCAGCCACAGATAAATCAGAAGAGTAAACAAACAGGTAATATTATGACTGAGCAAAATCCTCGTGATAAAGGAACACTGATCTTAGCTTTTATCACCGGTTTATCCATCCATGGTACCTTCACCGCACTGTTTAGCAGTTATGTGCCGTTTTCATTTTTCCCGTTAATATCCCTGGGGCTGGCGGTCTGGTATCTGCATAAACGTTACCTGAATCGCAGTATGCCGGAAGGTATGCCTTCGCTCGCCGCGGGGTTCTTCTTTCTGGGGATCTTTTTGTACAGTGCTATCATTCGTGCGCAGTACCCGGAAATTGGCTCTAATTTCTTTCCGACACTGGTCATGGTTTGTCTGGTGTTCTGGATGTTCAGTCGCTTTCGCGGCCGTTAAACGAAAAACCCCGCCAGCGGCGGGGTCTTTAATCAGGCTTTACGCCGCAGCATGACACCGCATTCCATATGGTGGGTATAAGGAAACTGGTCAAACAGTGCCAGACGTTCTATCTGATGTGTCTCTGTTAACGTCTGCAGGTTATCGCACAGGGTTTCCGGATTACAGGAAATATACAGAATTGCCGGGTAGGCCTGAACCATCTTCAGTGTTTCCTGATCCAGTCCACTGCGTGGCGGGTCGACAAAGATGGTCTCGCACTCATAACTGCTCAGATCTATTCCTTCCAGACGATTAAATTGCCGCACGCCATTCATTGCCTGAGTGAACTCCTCGGCCGACATACGTACCACCTGAACATTGTCTATCTTATTTGCAGCAATATTATATTTTGCCGACTCTACCGAAGGCTTAGCGATTTCTGTGGCCAGTACCCGCCGGAAGTTCCTGGCCAGCGCCAGAGAGAAGTTACCATTGCCGCAATACAGCTCCAGCAGGTCACCCGTCGACTGACGTGTGACATCCAGTGCCCATTCCAGCATCTGTACATTAATGGCGGCATTGGGCTGGGTGAAGCTATTTTCTACCTGACGGTAGATCATCTCTTTGCCGTCGATGGTCAGCACTTCATCGATAGCGTCCTGGTCCAGGCAGATTTTGGTTTTTGTCGCACGGCCGATAAAGTGTACGTCTATTCCACTGGCGCGGAACTGATCCCGCAAGCGGGACATTTCGGTCTGCCAGATATCATCTAATTTACGATGGTAGAGCAGGGAGATAATAATTTTCCCGCTACAGGTGGACAGGTAGTCAATCTGGAACAGTTTATGGCGCAGGATTTTATTATCGCGTAGTGCCTCAATCATCAGCGGCATCATGGTGTTGATAAGTTCGCTGGCGGCAGGAAATGTCTCGACTTTTATTCTCTGCCGGGTCTGCTGATCAAAAATGATGTGGTACAGATCATCTTCCTGATGCCAGATACGGAATTCAGCGCGCATACGGTAATGGCTGACCGGTGAACGAAAGACTTGTGCCTCTGGTGCATTGAAGGGCGTCATCATCGTTGTCAGGCGATTTACCTTTTCCGCCAGCTGGTCGTCATAGTGTTCTACAGGAAGATGTTCCGGGGTCATGATTAATCCTGGTTGTTGGTCAGTAGGCGGCGATTGTAGGGATTCCGTCACTGATGTCCAGCCCGGGGTGTACCTCATCGGGCTGTCCGGTGTCGGTTTTCTGTCACCAGCCGATCCCCCGGCGGGCATCAAGACCACCCCTCCTGCCGCCGGGGATCGTGATAGAATAGCGGCTCCTGTTGGCTGATAACATTGAGACAGTATATGCCCAGAGATGTTCAGGAAGAGTTAGCTCCGTCATTTGCGACCCGCGGCCCGGGCGGGCGGCCCACCATATTAGTCTTCGACTCCGGAGTCGGCGGACTCTCGGTGTATGATGAAATCAGGCAGTTATTGCCTGAGGCACACTATATCTATGTATTCGATAATGCCGGTTTTCCCTACGGAGAAAAAACGGAACAATTTATTGTGCAGCGGATCACCGCTATTACCACAGCGATTACCCGCCAGTATCCGGTGTCTATTGCGGTCGTTGCCTGTAATACCGCAAGTACTGTCTCTTTGCCCGCGTTGCGGGAGGTGTTTGACTTTCCGGTCGTGGGAGTAGTGCCGGCGATTAAACCTGCAGCCCGTCTGACCCGTAACGGCGTTGTCGGGGTGCTGGCGACCCGCGGGACCGTCAAACGCAGTTATACGCAGCAATTAGTACAGCAGTTTGCTAAAGAGTGTCAGATAGAAATGCTGGGGTCATCAGAACTGGTATTACTGGCAGAAAGAAAGCTGCAAGGCGAGCCGGTGTCTTTACAGGAAATAAAAGACATTATCCAGTCATGGCTCGTTCTGCCGGAACCTCCTGACACGGTAGTACTGGGGTGTACGCACTTTCCTTTACTTAAAGCTGAGTTACAGGCTGTATTACCGGAAGGTACCCGGCTGGTGGATTCGGGCGCGGCCATCGCCAGAAGAACGGCCTGGCTACTGGAAAATGGCTCACCGGTGATCAATACCGTCTTACCGGATATCGCGTATTGCACGGAACTGACTCCCCGGGCTGAGCAATTATTACCCGTTCTACAGCGTTATGGGTTCATTTCGCTCGAAAAACTCGCACTTTGAGCGTTGTGCGAATAAAAAAACAACACTCAGCAATTTATTTGAAATAAACCCTTGTCAGAAAAAATTATCTCCCTATAATGCGCTCCCACTGACACGGCAAAGCGCTAAGCGCCACGGCGTGACAGGGACTGAAGCGATTCGGTCCGGGAGAAAAAATCACGAAATAGTGGTTGACTCCTGAG
>NZ_BAAAFX010000021.1:0-131467 GCF_039523755.1 Tatumella terrea
TGAACCTGAACCCCTGAACCCCTGAACCCCTGACCCCCTGACCCCCTGACCCCCTGACCCCCTGACCCTGTCTGTGTTTCTGATCCGGCCGTTCGGGGAAATGCCCTTTACCGTACCGGGCAGGGACTGGCGCAGCCAGCCAGGGGGCTTGAGGTGGATCAAAGTTTGGGTGCTCTTTGCGGTACAAGCGGGTTTTCGTCTGGCAGGGGGACTCTTTCAGGGCGTACACTGTGGCGAGTGATTATTAACTCTACCGGAGCGCACAATGACTGATGCGATTAAAAAATGCAGTGCGAATGAAACCGCCGCCTGTTGCTGTATGGATGTCGGCACGGTGATGGATAACAGTGACTGTACAGCCAACTGGTCGGAGGTTTATCCCGACAGGGCCGCTGCGGAGGCAGCGCTCGCGCAACTCACGGGTAATGCACGGGCGGTGGAATCGGACCCCTGCCGGATCGAGAGCGAGATCAGTGACGCTGCCGGCGGGGTACGGTTACAGGTGAATTTTACGTTCAGCTGTCAGGCTGAGAGTATGATCTTTCAGCTCGGACTGCGTTAGCGGCCTTCCTGCGTTTCTGGCGGGGGGATTTCGCTGAATTCAATCTTTGTTACGTTTTGGCTGAATGTCCGAATGTTGACCTGTCCTTCGCGCGGAGCCTGATACCGGTTGCGCGGAGGGTTTTCCGTCATACGCCATAGCTGCCTCAGTCGGAGTGATTTCCTGCTCAGTTAACGCCATCTCTCTCCCGGCCATATCTGCGGTCAACCCCCCCGGTGAAATAAATCAACTATCTGATTTTACTCTGTAATATACAATGAGTCCTTCTCCGCTCATTTGCTGCTATGATGAGTCAACGGCGGACTTATGCAAATATCCTATGCACCCCGCCCGCAGACTCTGATAATCTGCAGATTGTGAGTTAACCGATATTTGATATCGCCGTGACCTGCAGGCGGAATTGCGCCGTATCAATTTAACCGGAAATTTATTGTACATAAAATGGCCATTCGGTTGACTGCAAGCCGGCCTTTAGGTACAACACCTGCTTCATAACGCTATGCAGCATGCTGCAGTTCATGAAACCGTTCTTTTTTCAATTTACAGCGGTGCACTATGCAAGTTTATATCATGCGTCACGGTGAAGCGGCGCTCGAAGCGGATAGCGATGCAGCCAGACCTCTGACCCATTGCGGATGCGATGAATCAAGACAGATGGCACACTGGCTCGATAATCAGGTCGTGGATATAGAGCGCGTGCTGGTCAGCCCTTATCTTCGGGCGGAACAGACCCTGAAAGTTGTTCGTGAAAGTATGCTTTTGCCGCAGGAAAGTGATGTTTTACCGGAGCTGACCCCTTCAGGCGATGCCGGCAGGGTAGCCCGATACATCGAAGCGCTTGCACATGAAGGCGTTAGCTCTGTTCTGGTGCTCTCACATTTGCCGCTGGTCGGTTATCTGGTGTCAGAACTTTGTCCGCAGGAAGCACCCCCGATGTTCGCCACTTCCGGTATCGCACTGGTCGACTATGACGAACAAACGGCAACAGGCCAGCTGAAATGGCAGGTCAGCCCGTCCCGGCTGGATAAGGCTATCTGATCTGTGTTGAATTACCGCGGCAGGACGCTGCCGGTGATTCAGGGAAGCTCAGGGGGTTGCCACTCTTCAGTTTCTATCAATACCAGGATCGCAGCATCTCCCCCGAACAGTTTTGGTGCCTGATGAAACGCCATCACATAGGGATGCTGTGCCAGCCATAACGGAGTCTGTTGTTTGAGGATATGTTTTCCGTGCCCGTGCATCACGCTGGCGCAGAACAGATGTTCTCTCCGGCAGGCTGCCAGTAATGCCCCCAGTTCTTTTTTTGCCTGCTGCTGTGTCAGTCCGTGAAGGTCGAGGAAAATCTCCGGCGTATAATCCCCCCGGCGTAATTTTTTGAGCTCATAATGACTGACATCGGCACGTACATATCTTACCGGTCCGTCTTCTGCCAGCAACGGCTGAAATTCATCTGAAAAATAATGACTGTTATCCGCCTGTTCCGATTGCAGGCGCTTTTCAGGAATTGCTCTGCTTTGCGGACGTACCGGTGCATGCTGTACGGTATCCTGCTTCAGTTTACGTGTATCAGACATTAACTGCCGGAACAGTAACTGATCCTCCTGACTGAGCGTTTTCTTCGGGTTCATAAGATAACTGGCTTAATGATGGGGGAGAGTCTCGTATTTTTCCTGGCTTAAAGGGAAAAAGCAAATGCCTTTCTGCGCTTCCGGGGCATATTTTCGTTATCAGACCTGTGGACAGACGGTTTTTTATCTGTCGAAAAGACCATTTTTTCGGGGTCAGGTCCTTCTGCTAACGGATAAGAGATAAAAGCGGGCTTTTTATTAATACACCGCTGAATTCTGAGTCACTTCATGGCAAACTATCGCCCGTATTCAGATCTCGTCCCCGGAGGACAAAGTGGACAAAATTTTCGTTGATGAAGCAGTAAACGAACTGCACACCATTCAGGATATGCTGCGCTGGGCGGTGAGCCGTTTTTCTGCGGCTGATATCTGGTACGGACACGGTACCGACAATCCCTGGGACGAGGCAATTCAGCTGGTATTACCCACCCTGTACCTGCCACCGGAATTTCCTGAAGAAATGTATCTGGCGCGACTGACCCGCAGTGAAAAAAACCGGATTGTCGAGCGTGTGATCCGCCGGGTCAATGATCGGGTTCCGGTCGCCTATCTGACCAATAAAGCCTGGTTTTGCGGGCATGAATTTTATGTCGATGAGCGGGTGCTGGTTCCCCGTTCACCGATTGGTGAGCTTATCAGTCAGCGGTTTGCCGGGCTTATCAACCATACCCCGGAGCGTATTCTGGATATGTGTACCGGCAGCGGCTGTATTGCGATTGCCTGTGCTTATGAGTTCCCGGAAGCCGAAGTGGATGCCGCCGATATTTCTGCGGATGCGCTGGCAGTGACAGAGCAGAATATTGAGTCACACGGGCTGATGCATCAGGTCACCCCCTTGCGTTCAGATCTTTTCCGCGAGATACCTCCGGTAAAATATGATCTTATCGTCACCAATCCGCCGTATGTGGATGCGGAGGATATGGATGATCTGCCCAACGAATACCGTCACGAACCGGAACTGGGACTGGCTGCCGGCAGCGATGGTCTGGTACTGGTGCAACGTATTCTGGCGAATGCGGCAGATTATCTGAGTGAAGACGGCGTACTGATCTGTGAAGTGGGTAACAGCATGGTGCATATGATGGACCAGTATCCGGATGTTCCCTTTACCTGGCTTGAGTTTGAGCATGGCGGGGACGGGGTATTTATGCTCGACAGACAGCAACTGGTTGAGGCACTTCCGTACTTCAGACAATATCAGTTTTAATTCCCGGACGGGCCGCTGCCAGGCGGCCTGTGTTTTTTGATACAAGGAACTACCATGGCCGGAAACAGCATAGGGCAGCTTTTTAAAGTCACCACCTTTGGTGAATCTCATGGAATCGCATTAGGGTGCATCGTTGATGGCGTCCCTCCCGGCATTCCGTTGACCGAAGAAGATATTCAGCAGGATCTGGACCGCCGTCGTCCCGGCACATCCCGTTATACCACTCAGCGCCGTGAGCCGGATCAGGTCCGTATCCTGTCCGGGGTCTTTGAAGGCGTCACGACCGGGACCTCTATCGGGCTGCTGATTGAAAATACCGATCAGCGTTCGCAGGATTATGGTGCGATAAAAGATCTGTTCCGCCCGGGACATGCTGACTATACCTATGAGCAAAAATACGGACTGCGTGATTATCGCGGAGGCGGACGTTCTTCTGCCCGTGAAACGGCGATGCGTGTCGCTGCCGGGGCAATTGCAAAGAAATACCTGCAAATGAAACACGGCATCGTGGTTCGCGGGTATCTGGCGCAGATGGGTGAGGTGAAATGTGAACTTCGCGACTGGCAGCAGGTTAGCCAGAACCCGTTTTTCTCCCCGGATGAAACCTCACTGGAAGCCCTGGATGAACTGTTACGCGGGCTGAAGAAAGAGGGTGATTCTATCGGCGCGAAAGTCACCGTGGTGGCGGAAGGCGTGCCGCCGGGACTGGGTGAACCTGTCTTTGACCGTCTGGATGCCGACCTGGCCCATGCACTGATGAGCATTAATGCCGTCAAAGGCGTCGAAATCGGTGACGGCTTTGCCGTGGTGGCTCAGCGCGGAAGCGAACATCGTGATGAAATTCGTCATGATGGTTTCCAGAGTAACCATGCCGGTGGTGTGCTGGGCGGCATCAGCAGCGGGCAAACCATTCTGGCGAATCTGGCGCTGAAACCGACGTCCAGCATTACGGTGCCGGGTAAAACTATTACCCGGACGGGTGAAGAAGTGGAGATGATCACTAAAGGGCGTCATGACCCTTGCGTCGGCATCCGTGCGGTCCCTATTGCGGAAGCGATGATGGCCATTACCCTGATGGACCACCTGTTACGTCACCGCGCCCAGTGCGCCGATGTCACGACCCCGATACCACGCTGGTAACACCATGAAAAAATATGCGCTGGCTGTTCTGATGTTACTTCTTAAGGCTCCTGCCATGGCGGCGGCGACGCCCTGGCAGAGTATTCAGCACCCTGTCAGTGGTGCGCCGCAATCGATAGGCAGTTTTGCGAACGGCTGCATTATCGGGGCACAGCCACTGCCCCTGGATGCGGCTGATTATCAGGTAATGCGTCAGGATCAGCGGCGCTATTTTGGTCATCCGGAACTGATCAGCTTTATCCAGCGTTTTTCTGCGCGTGTTGCTGCAGAGCATGAGGGGGAAGTGTTGATCGGCGATATGGGAATGGCGGCGGGAGGCCGTTTCAGTAGCGGCCATGCCAGTCACCAGACCGGTCTGGATGTGGATATCTGGCTCCAGTTACCTGTCCGTCGCTGGACGGCGCAACAACTCCTTCACCCACAACCTCTCGACCTGGTCAGTGCCGATGGTAAACATGTTGTTGCCAGACACTGGTCACCGGAGGTGATGCAGATGATCAAACTGGCAGCGGAAGACCCTGAAGTGACCCGGATCTTTGTTAATCCGGCGATCAAGCAACAGCTGTGTCTGCAGGCCGGCAGTGACAGGGACTGGCTACAGAAAGTGCGGCCGTGGTTTGCGCATCGGGCGCATATGCATGTCCGGTTACGTTGCCCGGCAGGCAGCACACAATGTCAGGATCAGCCAGCACCGCCAGCGGGAGATGGCTGCGGTGCCGAACTTGCCAGTTGGTTCCTGCCAGCGAAACCCTCAGCCAGCTCTCCGGTGAAGCGGACACCTCCGCTGCCGCCGGCCTGCCAGGCACTGCTCGATAATCACGTTTTGTAAGGAACGCTATGGAATGGTTTTTCGTCAGCCCCATGATGGTCGCGGTATTGTTTTGTGTGTCGGTGGCAGCCGCTTTTATTGATTCGATTGCCGGGGGCGGGGGATTACTGACGGTCCCTGCCTTACTGGCGGCCGGACTGTCACCGGCGCAGGCACTGGCGACCAATAAACTTCAGTCTGTGGGCGGCTCGTTTTCGGCCACGCTGTACTTTATCCGGCGTGGGGCGATAAACATCGCTGAACAGCGGCTGAATATCGCCATGACATTTTTCGGCGCGATGTGCGGTGCCATCTTTATTCAGCATTTGCAGCCTAATTTGCTGCGCCAAATCCTGCCTGCGTTTCTGATTGGTATCGGTTTATGGTTTTTACTGATGCCGAAGCTTGGCGAAAATGATCGGGCTGCCCGCTTGAAGGGGTTACCTTATGCGCTGATTGGCGGCGGCTGCGTAGGTTTTTACGACGGCTTTCTGGGCCCGGGAGCGGGGTCTTTCTATGCCCTGGCGTTCGTTGTGCTGGCTGGTTTTAATCTGGCGAAAGCGACGGCACATGCCAAACTGCTGAACTTCACCTCTAACTTTGCCGGTCTGGTATTTTTTATGTTCGGTGGCAAAGTCCTGTGGGGACTGGGGCTGGTGATGCTTCTCGGGGCTTTTTGCGGTGCCAGACTGGGCGCCAGGCTGGTCCTGAGTCGGGGGCAGAAATTGATCCGTCCGATGGTGGTTATTGTCTCTATGACCATGAGCCTGAAACTTTTGTGGGACAGCCACGGTCAGGCCATGATTGCGCTGTTATTCCACTGAAACAGCCTCCTGCAGGGTGCGTGGCCGCAGGGTTCAGCGGCCACGTTGTCGCATTTTGAGTAATGAGTAAGTGAATGACAAAGCATCGTTATCAGGATTTAACGGTCATTTTTGACCAGTGTTTTTTTACGGATTTTAATACCCGGCTGGTGAAAGGTGACGATGAGCCTGTTTACCTGCCGGCCGATGCCGGTTGTGATCATCATCGGATTATTTTCGCCCACGGCTATTTCGCCAGTGCCTTACATGAGATCTCTCACTGGTGTGTGGCCGGTGAAGCCCGTCGTCAGTTAGTGGATTTCGGTTACTGGTACTGTCCGGACGGACGTGACATGCAGACACAACAGCAGTTTGAATCTGTTGAGGTCACGCCGCAGTCCCTGGAGTGGATGTTCTCTGTGGCGGCCGGATTTCCCTTTAATGTCAGTTGCGATAACCTGAACGGGGATTATGAGCCGGACCGAATCGCCTTCCAGCGCAAAGTGCATCAGAAAGTCGTCAGTTACCTGCAGCAGGGCATTCCCGAACGTCCGCAGCGTTTTATTAAAGCTCTGAACCGGTTTTATGGGACCCCGCCGCTGACGTTATCACAGTTTCCCTGGCCGGAAGATCTGTGCTGACAGCCGGTTAATAAAATAAAGTCGTGATGCTCCCCGTGATTTTATAGATATCCGCCATGGGGCATTCGGCGTTTATTTCCCCGGCAGGATATAAACCAGACTTATATCAGCTACCTGCTTCTTCAGTCGCTGATTTTTATCCTCCGACTATTACCGATAAGGCAGGGTTCCCACGAATTTATGAAAAATAGCCTCAGAAAAAGTCATCTTTTTGCAGATTTTACCTACGGCGGGTACCGGTTTCGGCGCGGCTTCAGCGCCTCTGCTTTCCGGGCTTCTTAATGTTGGCAGAGATTTTTTCATCTGAGTTACTTCTGATAGATAGTTTGTTCATTTAATCGCGAATCCGTTTTTGCCGTGGAGGAACTGCCAGCTGGCCTGATACTTATCGGGTCGTAATTGCTCTCATTAAAACCACACATCCGGAAATCAATAGAAACAAAATATCGATAAAAAATAATTTTAATACTAATTTGCTACGCTATATTAAAGAACCGAAAGAAAGGAGGGGAATGTCATGCATTTCATTACTGAAAATTGGTTGGTTGCCTGGTTTTTCTTATTGTTTTTTTTAGAGGTTTTAATCTATAAGGATATTATCCTTACAGGAAAAACAAAAAAACACTGGGGGGTGAATGTTTTAAATTTTATTGCGACAAAGTTAGTCAGTATATTACTCATCGTCCCTCTGCTATCCATTTCATCTGATAATAGTTCTCACTTCATTAGCTCATTACCTTACTGGATTTCAATTCCCATTGGGGTTGTACTCTTAGATTTATCTGGTTATATATTTCATCGGTTGAGCCATGAACTTGAGTTTTTTTGGCGGTTCCATGAAATTCACCACTTAGATGAGGTGTTAGATGTCAGCACATCACTAAGGGTCCATTTTTTAGAAGCAGTTTCTCACGCGTTGTTAAATGTATTATTCATCTATGCATTTGGGATCAGTCAGGAATGTATAGCCGCTCATGCATTAATATCTTTTTTATTTGCCACATATCATCATTCCCGATTCAAACTACCATTGAATATTGAGAGTAAATTATCATTACTTGTGACTACTCCTGGATTCCACGAGCCACATCATGATGTTAATATTGAGAACAATCAAAGTAACTATGCCTTTATATTTCCTGTATGGGATTATATGTTTTCAACCTATCATCAAGATACATTTAAAAAAGAATGGGATTTTGGCCTCTCATATTCAAGAGATGTCGGTGCCATAAAGTCTTTAATTAAACCATTATCGAAGGATGGTGGAAAATGAAAAAAATAAAGTTATATTATGTCAGGGGCGGAACCTCATCAGGCGTCATCATTCAAAAAAAAGATTTGCCTGAGGACAGGGAAAGTATAGAACGTATCGCAAGGGAAATATTCGGTGTTCCCAGGAGTAGTTGCCAGCCACCCGATGAGTACCAGATAGAAGGCATAGGTAAAGGTAAAAGTACCAGCAATAAGCTCTTTATTATTGATGTAAATATTGAAGATAAAATGGTCTGCAGTACATTTATTCAGTTGGAAAATATAAGCAGCCGTGTTTCGTGGGATGTCAACTGTGGGAATATGACAACTGCAATCCCCTTAGTTTTAGATGATCTGGGGTTAATGGACGTCATTAATCATAATGAAAAAATAACAATCCATAACACAAATACCAATAAAATAATTTACTGCTCACTTCCAAAAAATGGCGGAGAAAATAAGTTGTGTAAAATACCCGGGGTTTATCATCGTTACCCGGAGATTGATATTTCCTTTAAAAATCCGGAAGCAAGCACGACAAACGCTCTTTTCCCGACAGGAAAAAAAACTGATAATATTAATGGGAAAAGTATTACCTGCATTGATGCCGTAATCCCAATGGTTATTATGAGAGCAGAGGATTTTGGTTTATCTGGCATGGAGAGTAAAACTGAAATGTCGGAAAAACACAGGGTGCTTAATGAGATTGAAGAGATAAGGGTAAAGGCCGGAGTCCTGATGGGGATAAAGAACAAGTCAGGAGCGAATATGACAGAAGATGAAATAAGGGAGTCAATAACGGTTCCAAAAATATCGCTAATCAGTCAGGGAGGGGACGGGTATGATATTTCTGCGTTTTATTTAACCCCCAAAGAGATACATAATTCAATAGCCGTTTCCGGAGGTGCATGCTTAAGCTATGCCTGCTATATAAGTAATACCGTTGCCTCTCAAATTTATTGTAATGCTGATGTGAGAGTAAAACATTTCTCAGGGATTTCTGAGTTTGGAGTGGTGGATAGTGATGGTGAAATTGAAATATATACTAAGAGGAATGCCCAGATATATATAAGTGGTGATTTTTATTTATATGATACCTAAATGGGTAAATCAATAATCATACTTACTTCAGGCGTACCCTGGCAGGTAACAGGATATGGCTGGTTGGTTTTTTATCCGCTTTTACTGTTCTCCGGATGATTATTATAAGAGATTTTGATACTGATGCAGGGAGAGTTCGGGTGCCGTTGGTCGGCAGGCTCATTACAGAGAAACGCTGCAGGATATTTTGCGCCTGTAACCGTAATACCAGAAGTCAGGTGATTATTTTCGTCCATAAAATGCAACTCCAGCCAGCACAGTAGCGAATGACCACTGAAACCTTTTTTACTTCATTTCGTGGCTCAGGCAGGCCACTGTTGTGTTATCTGTCGATACATTTATGTCCGCCAGGCTGATTAAACATTTCCCGCCATATATGGTTCAGGATTGAACCCAAATATTTTGTATGTCGTAATCGGTTATGAGATACGCAACTTTTACCTGCAGCCGTCAGGTCTCCGGGGGAAGTGATGAGTGAGTTATCTGTAAGATCCTGACAGGATCACGCCACTTAGTGGGGGATATACACTCAGGATTATCTGAGCCATTCTGAGGTGTTTTTAGAGTGGGTTGAATAGGGCCCTGAGGTTGTTTCTGTGGTAAGAGCAAGACGATGTTATAGTCAATCCTCCGACTTACAGCAATACCTGCAAGGAGATTATGTGCGGGAAGAAATGAAGGAAAAGATGATCAGTGTCTGTGAAGCAAAAATAATAGCCAAGGGGAGTAACGTTGGGCTGTCATTCTACGCTTTTTTTGCCAACAAAAATGATGACCCGGAGTTGCTGATGGAAGTTGCTCACTGGTGGATTATGGAAATGAAGCTGGACCATTTTGAGAAGGCTGAAAAGATAAAAATGCTCGTCTCAGCCATATAGTTTTGCGGGTAAGTCTCCTGCCAGCTCCTCAGGCCCTCAGGGCTGCGCCCCTGACTCCGGCAGCATAAACACCCCATAAGTTAATTCTCAACTTCACCGCGAAAGAGTCGGGGGCTGCCTCGTTTTGTTATACAATCACTGGCACCTGATACCCTGGGCAGCGGAGGCGGCATCAGGCGGTAACGGGTGTGAGTAAACGTCTGACACGGGTCCGCACAACCCGGCCTTTGGCAGGGTGAAACCTGTATGAAACGAGTGAGAGGAATGCTGTTTGATTATTGAGATTGAAACAAAAATACTGACGATGATCGATGACATGGTCGAAGACGCCACCGATGATCAGTTATTCGCTGGCGGGTATATTCGCGGCCATCTTACCCAGTCGGTAGCCGAGCTGGAACTGCAGGGGAAGACCAGTGCGGCAGCGCTGAAACAGCAGGTGGAAGAGAGCCTGCAGCAGGCGATCCGCCAGCAGGAACTCTCGCCGCCGGACCAGGTGCTGGTGCTGGATCTATGGCAGGAACTCTACCTGAAAGCCAGCAGTGCCGCCTGAGCCGGCGGTATTCTCCCGGTCAGGTGACCGGGCGTCCTTTCAATAACTTTCTCACCCAGAAACGGTTCGGTTGCAGGGCATCCAGTGTCTCTGCATCCAGCGGCTGAGGTTCCCCGCTGATCTGTGCCGCCAGGATTTCCGCGGCCAGCGGGGCACTGCATAATCCGCGCGAACCCAGTGCGCCGAGCATAAACATCTCCGGCCAGACCGGAGCGTCAGGCACGGCCTCAGGCTGATGGCGTTGTCCGGAAAGCCGGGCATAGGCGGTCAGTAAACCCGCGTAGTCCGGGACTGAACCTGCCATCGGCAGATGATCGCGGATAGCGCAACGCACGCCACTTCTGGCCTGCTGATCTGTGATATCCACTTCGGTGGGCCACTGACTCTCCGGCAAACAATCGATCAGCCGCTGGCGATTTTCCCGCTGGTCATCCTCACGGTAGACCGCCTCACTTTCTCCACGATGGTAACTGGCTCCGATGCAATGGGTATGATGTGTGTTACTGACCGGTGTAAGATAGCCGTCGTAACACAATACTGTTTTCAGGGCGGAGAGTTGCGGGGTTGACGGCACATGGCTGACCTGGCCTGAGACGGCATACAAGGGTAATTCCCGGGTCTGGCTGAAGCCGGGAAGACGATGCCCGTTCGCCAGTACCACCGTCTGATGCCGGCGTGCCGGCAGGTCCCCGAAACGGAGTTGCCAGTGGTCCGTATCACGCACACATTCCTTTAGGTCATGCTGCCAGTAACAGCGCAGCCCCTGCTGCTCTGCCAGCGCAATCATCTCACGGGTAAGCTCCCCGGGATTCAGCCAGCCTCCCTGCGGATAAAAAAGTCCGGCACAGGGGATATCGACACCGGCGAGCATTGTCGCTTCTTCTGCATCGACGCCGGTCGCAATAGTCGCGGGCAAATCCATCGCCAGCATTTGCCGGATTTTTTGCTGACTTTTTTCATCCCAGCCAAGCTGCAACACACCGCTCCATTGATGTTCATAACTACAGGGCAGGGCATCGTAGAATCGCCGGGCAAAGCTGAATGCCGTCGGGAAAAAGCGGGCCAGTGCCGGGTCATGGCTGTTCAGTAACGGATAAAGTGCTCCCTGGCGGTTACCGGAGGCATTCTCTGCCGGCCGGGCATCGGCACAATAGAGGCTGACCTGATAGCCCCGGCGCAGTAATGCCAGTGCCAGACAGGCGCTGGCGATACCGCCGCCGATAATCGCGATATCCTGACTGATGGAGGCATTCCTGGCAAACCACGGACGCACAGGGGGCGGGGTGACTGAACGGGGCAGCGTACCGCACAGCATCTCCCGTTTATGGCCAAAGCCCTTGCGGCGTTCTACCGCAAAGCCTGCCTGTTGCAGGCCACGCCGGACAAAGCCTGCAGCAGTGAATGTTGCAAAGGTTCCATCCTGACGGGAAAGCCGGGCCATCGCCTGAAACAGCCGCTCGTTCCACATCTCCGGGTTTTTTGAGGGGGCAAATCCGTCCAGAAACCAGGCATCGACCTGGCCGTTCATGCTGTCATCAAACGTCTCTGTCAGCTGATTAATATCTCCCAGCCAGAGATCCAGTGTCACCAGACCCTGGCTGAACAGCAGACGCTGGCAGCCTGACAGGGCTTCCGGCCACTGCTGCTGCAACTGTTGCGCATACCCGGCCAGCGCCGGCCAGTGCTGATGGGCAGCAATTAAATCCTCGCGGGTCAGTAAAAATTTTTCGCAACTGATAAAGTGCAGGCGTTTCAGCGGCCCCTCAGGAGCGGCGGCGATAGCCTGATCAAAAGCCTGCCAGAGTGTCAGAAAATTCAGTCCTGTGCCAAAACCGGTCTCAGCCGTGATAAAAACCGGCCCTGAATGGCTTTCAAAGCGCGCCGGCAGCCGGTTTCCCTCCAGAAAGACATAGCGGGTTTCTTCCGCACCGTTGTCATTTGAGAAATAGACATCATCAAACAATTCGGAAACAGGTGTACCCTGTTCATTCCAGCGTAAGGAGGCATGGGCAATTCGGGAGGCATTCACTGTAGGGGGCTCATTGGTCAGGCAATAGGCTAATTTTATCGATATCGTCCGGATGACGCAAATTTACACCGATATTTGCTGATCGGACTTGTTCGGCTTACAAGTGTACGCTAAAGTGCATCGTCAATCGAAGAGATGTGGAAGAGGACTTTTGAATGAAACGTGCAGTGATCACTGGCCTGGGGATTGTTTCCAGCATTGGTAATAATCAGCAGGAGGTTCTGGAATCCCTGCGGGAAGGGCGTTCAGGCATTACCTTCTCAGAAGAGATGAAAGATGCAGGCATGCGCAGTCATGTCTGGGGTAAAGTTAAACTTGATACCACCGGCCTTATCGATCGCAAAGTTGTGCGTTTTATGAGCGATGCGTCTATCTATGCTTTCCTCTCGATGGAAGAAGCCGTTAAAGATGCAGGACTGGAAACTGAACTCTACCAGAACAACCCGCGTGTTGGCCTGATTGCCGGTTCCGGTGGCGGTTCCCCGCGTTTCCAGGTATTCGGTGCTGATGCAATGCGTGGCCCGAGAGGCCTGAAAGCGGTCGGCCCTTATGTGGTCACCAAAGCCATGGCATCCGGTGTGTCTGCCTGCCTGGCGACCCCGTTTAAGATCCACGGTGTGAACTACTCCATCAGTTCCGCTTGTGCGACCTCAGCTCACTGTATTGGTAATGCTGTGGAGCAGATCCAGTTAGGTAAGCAGGACATCGTTTTTGCCGGCGGCGGTGAAGAACTGAGCTGGGAAATGGCGTGTGAGTTTGACGCGATGGGTGCCCTGTCTACCAAATACAATGAAACTCCGGAAAAAGCATCACGGACTTACGACTCACAGCGCGACGGCTTCGTCATCGCCGGTGGTGGCGGTATGGTCGTGGTGGAAGAACTGGAACACGCCCTGGCACGTGGTGCCCATATCTATGCCGAAATCGTGGGTTACGGTGCGACTTCAGATGGTGCGGATATGGTTGCGCCTTCCGGTGAAGGTGCGGTGCGTTGTATGAAGATGGCAATGGCAGGTGTGGATACTCCTATCGATTATCTGAATACACACGGTACTTCCACTCCGGTAGGAGATGTGAAGGAGCTGGGTGCTATCCGCGAAGTATTCGGTGATAACACGCCGCTGCTGTCCGCGACCAAAGCGATGACCGGTCACTCATTAGGGGCTGCCGGTGTGCAGGAAGCGATCTATAGCCTGCTGATGCTGGAGCACGGTTTCGTTGCACCGAGCATTAACATTGAAGAGCGTGATCCGGCGGCGGAAGGCATGAACATTGTGACCCGGGCGACCGAAAAACAGCTGACGACGGTGATGTCTAATAGCTTCGGTTTCGGCGGAACCAATGCCACCCTGACTATGCGTAAATATCAGGCATAATCAGCGTGTGATAATGAAACGGTCGCGATTGCGGCCGTTTTTTTTGTCTGCGGAAAAGGGACGCGCAGCCTGCGCCTGCCGCATAGCAGCAGAAAAGCCGTGCCAGCTTTACCCCTTGCCGGAGAACTGCCCGGCCAGTGACTTAGGAACAGCAGGCAGGCAAAACAGTCCCACAGCTGGCTGCCGGCGTCAGTATAACGACGGTGAGCCTGCGGCTGCAGGCCCGGCAGCGGCTGAACAGGGCACCGCATAGACGGTGTCATTTGACGATTCGGGCGCTCTTTTTTGACAACAGGTGTCACTGTGTCACAATTTTTCCTTTAAGGGTATCAGGCCAGGATGTGCCGCCAGGCGGACCCCGTCGCCTGAAGTCAATGGAGTTTCATCGATGACTGAATCTGTATCCCCGTCTGCAGAGGCGACGTCCGGGACCTTCCCTGTCGCACTCACTTCATTTTCGGTATTTCTCACCTATCTGACCGCCGGTTTGGCGCTGCCTGTGATCCCGTTGTATGTACACCAGCAACTGGGGATGAATGATGTTATGGTCGGGCTGGCCGTGGGTATTCAGTTTTTTGCCACCTTACTGTCCCGCGGTTTCGCAGGGATCAAAGCCGATCAGCAGGGCGCAAAACGCACCACCTTAACCGGCATGGTGGTGATCCTTTTTGTCGGTGTTGCTTATCTCTGTTCAGCCTTGTTATCCGGAATGCTGTTTCTGCAGTTCGGGTTATTGCTGCTGGGGCGGGTATTACTGGGGGTCGGAGAAAGCCTGCTCTTTACCGGTAATCTGACCTGGGGATTGGGGCTGATCGGCCCGAAGCGTTCGGGCATTGTGATGTCCTGGAACGGGATGGCCATTTACGGCGCACTGGCTGCCGGGGCGCCGCTGGGATTACTGATCCAGCACCATTATGGTTTTACCGGGGTCAGCGCAGTCGCGATCTGTTGTCCGGGGCTGGCATTACTGTGCAGCAGCCGTATTCGTGCGGTACCTGCAAATCCGGGTGAGCGGATCCCGTTGCTCAGTGTGATAAAGCAGGTACTGACACCCGGTGCGGTTCTGGCACTGCAGGGCGTCGGTTTTGCCGTCATCGGCACCTTTACGTCACTCTATTTTGCGGAACGTCACTGGGGGAATGCCGGGTATACGCTGACCGTGTTCGGGCTGGCCTATGTGATTATCCGGCTTATTTTCGGAAAGCTGCCCGATAAAATCGGCGGTGTACGGGTCTCAGTCATCTCACTGTTAGTGGAAGCGGCGGGGTTATTATTACTTTGCCTGGGTGGCCAGGAGTGGATGGCATTTGCCGGTGCGGCACTGACCGGCTGCGGATGTTCCCTGATCTTCCCGGCGATGGGCGTGGAAGTGGTTAAAAGTGTGGATGCGCGGGTCAGAGGGACGGCACTCGGTTGCTTCTCTGCGTTTCAGGATATTGCCTACGGGATCAGCGGTCCGCTGGCCGGATTACTGGCCAGCGGCTTTGGCTATCGCTCGGTCTATCTGGCCGGCGCAGTGGCCGCCTTAACGGGACTGGCTATCAGTGCCCGGTGGCTGTTTTATCCCAGGACATCCCGTAACGCCTGACAGGCCTGCAGAATTTCGGCCCGTTGCAAGGCCGAATAGCCCAGGATCCAGCCGTACTTCTTTTCCTGCGTCATATAAAGCGGTGACAGGGGGGGCAGAATCAGTCCTCGCTGCCGTGCCTGCCGGGTCAGCCGTTGTTCATCACCGTGCAGTAACTCGACGGCTAACTGCAACCCGCCTTCGCCCGGCATCAGACGTAATCGTGTCGACAGGTGCTCATCCAGCACGGAAATCAGTAACTGGCGCCTGGCAGCATAGAGCATCCGCATCCGGCGAAGATGGTGAGCAAAATGTCACTGCCGGATAAATTCCGCAGTGACCGCCTGTGACAGCTGAGGAGTGTGGCCATCACTGACCGTACGGGCGCGGACAACGGCACTGACCAGCGCCGGTGGAAGGACCATCCAGGCGAGACGCAGAGACGGAAACAGGCTTTTTGAAAAGGTCCCGAGATAAATGACCCGTCCGTGACGATCAGCCGATTGCAGAGCGGGTAACGGTGCACCCTGATAATGAAACTCGCCGTCATAATCATCTTCAATCAGCCAGCTGTTATGCTGTTTTGCCCACGCCAGCCAGTCATTACGCCGTGCTGCGCTCAGCGACATTCCGAGCGGGTACTGATGGGCGGCAGTCAGACAGGCCAGCCGGGCTGGCCTGTCAGGCACCTGAGCGCCTTCGGCATCCAGGTGTAGGGGGATCAGCTGCGCACCGGCGGATAAAAAGGCATTGCGGGCACCAGGATAGCAGGCCTGCTCTGTCAGTACCCTGTCTCCGGGGTCGAGCAGCAGAAGGCTGAGCAGTTGCAGGGCCTGCTGTGAACTGCTCAGGATCACTATCTGTTCCGGGGAACAACGGACCTGCCGTGAAAGTGCCAGATAATCACTGATAACTGCCCGCAGTTCAGGTAACCCCTGCGGATCTCCGTAACCCATCAGCGAGTCACCGCGTCCATTCAGCACTCCGGTATATATTTTTCGCCACAGATCCAGCGGAAACTCGCGTAAATCCGGGGATCCCGCCGCAAAAGGCAGCGGAAATGCCGGGTCCTGACAACCGCCGGTATCGGCTATTTGCTGCCCCCGGAGCGACAGAGCGCGGGCCGGAAAAGCGGAGGCCGGCACAGCAGGACGAGGGATCCGTCGCGGGGTATCGCTGACAAAGCTGCCTTTGCCCTGATAACGGGTCAGATAACCTTCGCTTTCCAGCTGACTGTAAGCGGCCTCGGTGGTGACCCGGGACAAAGCGAGATCCGCCGCCAGCTGACGGGTAGACGGCATCTTCTGACCAGGCGTCAGATGACCCTGATGGATGGCCTGCCGCATGGCTTCGCACAGCCGTTCCCGGCGGGGGCGTCCGCTGAGATCCTGAAAGAGTACCAGCCAGGGAGAGGGAGTCATTAAGTGGTCTTAATCCATGACTGAAAGTGGTCTTATAGTGGACGTTATCATGCAGTACTCTGACAGAAACAGGCAAGGAGTAAAATTATGGATCACTATCATTTATTTCCGGACGTCAGTCCGCAGGAATCAGCCGATTATCTGGCGAAGAAACTGGCATTTTATACCGATGCTGCGGACCTGGCCGAAGATCTGCGGCAGCAGAATCCGCAAATTGTGGTACTGGATGTCCGGGCATTGCCGCTCTATGAGCAGGGACATATTCCCGGCGCGGTGAGTTTCCCGCACCGGACAATGACCGGGGAGACACTGGCTGCGCTGGACCCGCAGAAACTCTACATTACCTATTGTGATGGTATCGGCTGTAATGGATCAACCAAAGGTGCGCTGAAACTGGCCCGTGCAGGGTTTTATGTGCGGGAACTGAGTGGCGGGCTGGATTTCTGGCTGCGTGACAACCTGCCGGTGTCCTTCGGTGTGACAACGGGCCAGTGGCCCGTTGCAGATGCGGGAGAAGGCTGTGGTTGTTAAAACAGCCATACCGCCAGAGCGACAATAGCAGCCAGCACCAATAGCCAGCCGACCAGCGGTATGCGTGAGCCGGCGGAGGAGGCGGGGAGAGGCACGGATGTCGCAGTTTCCGGACGCGGGCCGGTATACGTCTCCTTACGGGATCCCTGTCTCAGTCTTTCAGCCCTGAAACGAAACAGTTTATGTAGCATATCCTCGGCCCGTACCACGGTCAGGGGCTGTGACGGGGAAAGATTCGGCTCACCGTCGTGATGAAGGTGCCGGATCTCTTCCTCTGTCGGCGGTTGCTTTAATGACGCCAGTAACGCCTGCAGAGTGACCGGGCTTGTCTGGGTACTCAGGGTAATACGTGCGTTCAGATACTGCGTCAGCAACGGATAATAGCGTGAGGGGATGGGGTCGCCGTTTTTCAGCGATATCAGGCTGAAGATATTTTGCCAGACAGAGGCATGGGTCCCGCCGCCGGAAATGGATAGCCGGATCACCTGCTGCTGTAAGTTCTGATGTTCCGCCGGCAGCAGAGTCCGGTCGGTCACCCGAAGCTGCTGCGGCTGAGGGATATCCATTTGCCCGTTCTGTAACATGGTGAGTACCTGCTGCAGCTGGGCGCGGGTCAGCGCACTCAGTACGGTCTGACCAAATTGCTGACGGATAAAGTCACTGACCGCCTGGCGATTATTTCCACGCGGCAACAGGGCCGTCAGTTGTTGTAACAGCAGGCGGACCGAATGACTGTTTTGTTCCTGAGTCAGTTTCTCTGACAGCCAGTGTTCGGCAGCCGGATAATGACTGGCGAGTAACTCGCTATCGTTGCTGACTCCGGCCTGATGGCGGATACCAGCCCAAAGCTCCGCAGATTTTAGCGAGCCGATGGCCATGATTTTAACGATAATGCGTTCCAGCGTCGTCCGCTGCGCCGACGTCAACGGGGCAGAAGAAACTGAAGGAGATGCATTTTTCGGATGAACAGACGAATTTCTGTCACCCGAGACCTCAGAAGGGCCGCGGAGTGGTTGCATGACAAACATTCCAGCAAAAGAGAATTCAGGCCGGGGTAAGCCGGAGTGGATCTCTCTATGATACCAATCCCCCCGGGAAATCCCAAGTAATAAGGGGGGATTATTGGTTAAACACGCCGCAGTCGTTGTGCGTCAGAGCTGCCATTACCGTCGTGCGCGCGAAAGCGGTGTACGCAGCCGCTGAGCCAGTATCACCCCGATCAGTGTCAGCCCGCCACCAATCCAGTGCCAGCTGTGCATTTTTTCGTGCAGAAAAAGAATAGCAATGATAGCGGTAAAGACCGGTGACAGATTAAGGAAAATACTGGCAGTGTTGGCCCCCAGCCGCATCACGCCCTGGATCCACAGGTACGGCGCCAGAATCGAGGCCGGAATTGCGGCATATAAGACCAGCGGGATATTTTCCCGGGTCAGGGCAATGTCCGGCGTCAGCAGGAAGCCTGGCAGTAATAAAATAATGGCAAAGATGATCTGCACATACAGACTCTGCCACTGGGGCAAATCCATGGCCCAGCGTTTGGTCAGTACGCCATAAAGGGCATAGGCTGCCGCCGCGATCACCATCATTAGCTCACCGCTGCCTAATCCCTGGTGGAGGAGTTGCAGAGGATGACCGGCACTGATAAGCCAGCTTAGCCCGGCAAACGATAGCACTGTACCGATAACAATCCCCACCGTCGGTGCCAGCCGTAAAATAAACAGACTAAAAATAACCGTCATCAGCGGGATGCTGGCGACCATGATGCCGATAAACAAAGCACTGACCGTCCGTGCCGCAAAATAGGCCAGGCTCTGGTACAGCACCATGCCCAGTGCGCCCAGGATAAGCAGACGCCAGCCGTGACGCCATAAGGCATGCCGGTTACGAATCACCCCGGGCAGCACAAAAGGGCTCAGTACCAGCAGAGCCATGCTCCAGCGATAAAAAGAGATGGCCTCAGGAGTGATCAGCCCGACCGTGAGTTTACTGACGACGGAGTTGATGGCCCAAATCAGCACCGCTCCCAGCGGAAAAAGAAAGTTCATAGCAGGTCCTTCAACACATAGTCTGCGCTACCTGAAACAGTAACGCCTGCGGGGGAAGTCAGGGAGGATATCCCGGCCAATTAAGATGACTGAGCCGGCAGCGCATAGCAAGCGCAAATCCGAAATAATCGACGGATGTTTTCCCTCAGGGTTTATGCCAGAATAACCGGATATTTCCGGTGAGAAACAGGACAGATGCAGTGAAAATTGTTGTCGATGAAAATATGCCGTATGCCCGTGAATTATTCAGTCAGCTGGCAGAGGTTGAAAGTGCGCCAGGCCGCTCACTTTCCTGTGAGCAACTGACCGCAGCCGATGGACTGATGGTGCGTTCTGTCACCCGGGTGAATCAGGCCCTGCTGGAGAATACGGCGGTACGTTTCGTCGGTACGGCAACCGCCGGAATGGATCATCTGAATACCGCCGACCTGCAGGCTGCCGGCGTGGCTTATTCGGCGGCGCCCGGATGTAATGCTATCGCCGTTGTCGAATATGTTTTCTCCGCACTGCTGGCGCTGGCTGAGCGTGATGGCTTCCTGCTAACGGACCGGACGGTCGGTATCGTCGGGGCAGGGAATGTCGGTGGCAGGCTGCAACGCCGTTTTGAGGCGCTGGGGATAAAAACACTGATTTGTGACCCGCCGCGGGCAGATAAGGGCGAGCCGGGTGAATTCCATTCACTGGAAACCCTGGTGCGTGAAGCGGATATTCTGACCTTCCACACACCACTGTATAAAGACGGGCCTTATAAAACATGGCATCTTGCGGATCAGAAACTGCTGGAAGCCCTGAAGCCTGGCTCGATTCTGATTAACGCCTGCCGCGGCCCGGTGGTGGATAACGCGGCGCTATTGACGGTGCTGAACCAGCGAAACGATCTCTCGGTGGTGCTGGATGTGTGGGAGCCGGAGCCGGATCTCTCTTTAGCGTTGCTGGCGAAGACGGACATTGCCACGGCCCATATTGCCGGCTATACCCTGGAAGGCAAAGCCCGCGGCACCACGCAGGTATTCGAAGCCTGGTCAGCGTTTATCGGTCAGCCCCGTCAGGTTCCATTATCTGAATTGTTACCCGCGCCGGATATCGGGCAGATCAGCCTGAACGGCGAGTGCTCTCAGGCAATGCTAAAACGTCTGGCACATCTGGTGTATGATGTGCGCCGTGATGACGCACTGCTGCGTGCCGTGGCCGGTAAGCCCGGGGAATTTGATCGTCTGCGTAAGCACTATCAGGAGCGACGCGAATGGTCTTCGTTGCAGGTGAACTGTGATACGGCCGCCACGGCCGAAAAACTGCAGCAGCTTGGCTTCACCGCAAAATTTACCGGTAGCTGCTGACCTTTCAGCGGTAACCATTATCTGTACAGGCGGTGTGTGACACCGCTTTCTTTTTTGTTTTCTGGAGTAAACCCACATGTCTGACGGCTGGAATATCGCGCTTTTAGGAGCAACCGGTGCAGTAGGAAGCGCTGTACTGGAATTGCTGACGGAGCGTCAGTTCCCGGTTGGCGAACTATTTTTATTAGCCAGCGAAAGCAGTGCCGGAGAAACGGTACGTGTTGATAATAAAAATCATCAGGTGAGTGATGCCGCTGATTTTGACTGGTCGCAGGCTCAGCTGGCTTTCTTTGTGGCCGGTACCGAAGCCTCGGCCTGTTACGCCGAACTGGCGGCAAATGCCGGCTGTCTGGTTATCGACAGCAGTCCGCTGTTTGCACTCTCCCCGGATGTTCCTTTGGTCATTGCGGATGTTAACCCGCACGTACTGGCGGACTACCGTAACCGCAACATTGTGTCGGTGGCCGACAGTCTGGTCAGCCAGTTGTTATGTGCCATTAAACCGCTGGCGGATACTGCCGGCCTGGGGCGTCTGCAGGTGACAACGCTGATTTCCGCCTCTGCCCACGGTAAAGCCGCCGTGGATGGTCTGGCGGGAGAGAGTGCCCGTCTGCTGAACGGTATTCCGCCGGAAGAGTACTATTTTGGCCGCCAGCTGGCCTTTAACCTTTTACCTCTGGTGCCGGATGAGCAGGGCAGTGTGGCTGTCAACCGCCGTATGGTCGACCAGATCCGCAAAATTCTGCAGGATGAAGGATTGCCGGTATCGGTCAGTGCCATTCAGGCCCCGGTTTTCTACGGCAATGCCCAGAGTGTGCTGATGGAAACCTTACGTCCCTACTCGGCGGACGAGGCACGTAATGACCTGGCAATGAACAGCGATATCGTACTGAGCGATGAAGGCGACTATCCGACTCCGGTCGGGGATGCCAGTGGTCATGGTCAGCTTTGCATCGGTGCCGTTCATAATGATTACGGGATCCCGGAGCAACTGCAGTTCTGGTCTGTCGCCGATAATGTCCGCTTCGGCGGGGCATTGATGGCGGTGAAAGTGGCTGAGCGTCTGGTGCAGGAGTATCTGTAAGCATGTCTGACGTTAAGACATATAAACTGGCATTGGGTATTGAGTACGATGGCAGCCGTTATTATGGCTGGCAACGTCAGCCGGAAGTTCGCAGTGTTCAGGGGGCGCTGGAAAAAGCCTTATCTAAGGTGGCCGATCAGCCGATCAATGTGTTCTGTGCCGGACGTACCGATGCCGGTGTGCATGGTACGGGACAGGTTGTCCATTTTGAAACCACGGTTCAGCGCGCAGACAGCGCCTGGACACTGGGGGTGAATGCGAATCTGCCGAAAGATATTGCCGTTCGCTGGGTGAAGAGCGTATCAGAGGATTTTCATGCCCGCTTCAGCGCCACCGCACGGCGTTACCGCTACATTATTTATAACCAGCGTTTACGGCCGGCGATCCTCGGGCAGGGGATAACGCACTTTTATCATCCGCTGGATGCGGCATCGATGCATCGTGCCGCGCAAAGCCTGCTGGGTGAAAATGACTTTACGTCTTTTCGCGCCGTCCATTGCCAGTCAAAAACGCCCTGGCGAAATATTCACCATGTGCATGTCTGGCGTCAGGGGGCATTTGTGGTCGTCGACATCAAAGCCAACGCCTTTGTTCACCATATGGTGCGTAATATCGTCGGTAGTCTGATGGAAGTCGGATGCGGTAATCAGCCGGAGTCCTGGATGGCTGATTTGCTGGCGGCCAGAGATCGAAAACTGGCGGCTGCTACGGCAAGAGCGGAAGGTCTTTACCTGGTGGCGGTGGATTACCCCCGTGAGTTTGCATTACCCGAGCCGGAGCCCGGCCCGTTGTTTCTGATGCAGGATCAGATGACATTTCAGAAGGATTAACACGTCATGGAATATATCCATCTTATTATCGATTTCATCCTGCACATTGATGTGCATCTGGCGCAGCTGGTCGCGGAATATGGCACATGGATTTATGCCATTCTGTTTCTGATTATTTTCTGCGAAACCGGGCTGGTGGTCACACCTTTCCTGCCAGGAGACTCGCTATTGTTTGTGGGGGGCGCGCTGGCGGCATTACCGGGTAATGAGTTGAATATTCATCTGCTGGTCCTGGTGATGGTGGTCGCAGCGATTGCCGGCGATGCGGTTAACTATACGATAGGTCGTCTGTTCGGCGATAAGTTGTTCAGTCGTCCGCAGTCTAAAATCTTCCGTCGCAGTCACCTGGAGAAAACCCACGGTTTCTACGAGAAGCATGGCGGAAAAACGATTATACTGGCACGTTTCATCCCGATCATCCGTACCTTTGCGCCTTTCGTGGCCGGTATGGGCAAGATGTCTTATCGACGTTTCGGGATGTTTAATATTGCCGGGGCGCTGGCGTGGGTGCTGCTGTTCAGCTATGCCGGTTATCTGTTTGGCGATCTGCCGGTCGTACAGAAAAATCTTAATCTGCTGATTGTTGCGATTATTATCGTTTCTGTCTTGCCCGGACTGATCGAATTCTGGCGGCAACGCCGGCAGGCAGCGCGGAAGAGCTAGTTTTTTCTGCAGGACCCGGATACGTCCACCAGATTTTTATCCACAGTCTCGACAGGTTGTGGTTTAATGGGCGTCATTTAGCGGCTGTTGAATAAAAATTCAGCAGAAACAATACAACTGGAAAACCCAGGTTCAAACAGAAAGGTCATCAATGAGCTGGATTGAACGAATTCTTAGTAAGAGTAATGTAACCCCGACGCGTAAAGCGAGTATTCCTGAAGGGGTCTGGACAAAATGTGATAGCTGCGACCAGGTGCTGTACCGTGCAGAACTGGAGCGTAACCTGGAAGTGTGTCCGAAATGTGATCATCACATGCGTATGCACGCACGTGATCGCCTGACCTCTTTTATGGATCAGGACACCCTGGTCGAGCTGGGTAGCGAACTGGAACCGAGAGATATTCTGAAGTTCCGCGACTCAAAGAAATATAAAGACCGTATTCTGGCAGCACAAAAGAGCACCGGTGAGAAAGATGCGCTGGTGGTCATGAAAGGTGAACTGCACGGTATGCCTGTGGTGGCCGCTGCCTTTGAGTTCGCCTTTATGGGCGGCTCTATGGGTTCTGTGGTCGGTGCTCGTTTTATTCGTGGTGTTGAGCAGGCTCTGGAAGAAAACTGTCCGTTTATCTGTTTCTCTGCCAGCGGCGGGGCGCGTATGCAGGAAGCGTTGATGTCACTGATGCAAATGGCGAAAACCAGTGCAGCCCTGGCTAAAATGCGTGAACGCGGATTGCCTTATATCTCGGTACTGACTGACCCGACAATGGGCGGGGTTTCGGCGAGCTTTGCGATGCTGGGTGACCTGAATATCGCAGAACCGAAAGCGCTGATCGGTTTCGCCGGTCCACGAGTTATCGAACAGACGGTCCGTGAAAAACTGCCACCGGGCTTCCAGCGCAGTGAGTTTCTGATCGAAAAAGGTGCGATTGATATGATTGTCCGTCGCCCGAACATGCGCTTTAAGCTGGCGAGTCTACTGGCAAAAATGATGAATCTGCCGGCGCCACTTCATGAAACCCATCAGTCGGATGTGAAGACTGACGCGGAACATGACGAGGCCTGACAGGTATGAAAAAGACGCTTTTATAGCGTCTTTTACCTATGCACCGTAATAACCTCAACGGGACACATGGAAAATCTTCACCTACCTCAAGCCACGTCGCCCCTTGCCACGTGGCTTACTTATCTCGAAAATCTGCACAGCCAGGCCATCGACTTAGGGCTTGAGCGTGTGCGTCGTGTTGCGGCTCAGCTAAATCTGTTGAGGCCCGCCCCCTTTGTCTTCACCGTCGCCGGAACCAATGGTAAGGGGACAACCTGCCGGACGCTCGAAGCGCTGCTGATTGCTGCAGGTTATCGTGTCGGGGTCTACAGTTCACCGCATCTGGTCCGGTATACGGAACGGGTCCGAATTCAGTCACAGGAACTGAGTGACGCAGAGCATACGCAAAGCTTCTCGGTCATCGAACAGGGCCGCGGGGATACGTCGCTGACGTATTTCGAGTACAGCACCTTGTCTGCATTGCAGTTGTTCCGTCAGGCGGATCTGGATGTTGTGATCCTGGAAGTCGGGCTGGGTGGCCGGCTGGATGCGACCAATATCGTGGATGCGGATGTGGCGGTGATCACCAGTATTGCCCTCGACCATACTGATTGGCTGGGCCCGGATCGCGAAAGCATCGGGCGTGAGAAAGCTGGCGTTTTCCGCAGCGGCAAACCTGCCGTCGTGGGGGAGCCGGATATGCCGGCATCGATGGGTCAGGTCGCGGCGGATAAAGGCGCGATACTGTTGCAACGTAATCATCAGTGGTCTTATCAGACGGATGCTCAGGCATGGGATTTCCGGGATATTCAGGGTGAGCTGCGCGGCCTGCCTCTGCCCCGGGTCCCCCTCCCGAATGCTGCGACCGCGCTGGCTGCCCTGAGGGTGTCCGGTTTACAGGTCAGCGAAGCCTGTATTCGTGAAAATCTGCCGGGCATTGTCCTGCCGGGGCGTTTCCAGACGATCAGTGAATCTCCGCGGGTGATCCTGGATGTGGCTCATAATCCGCATGCAGCCGCTTTTCTGGCCTCACAACTCGCGACATTACCGCGCGTGGGTAAAGTCAGAGCCGTGGTCGGTATGCTGCATGATAAAGATATCGCCGGTACGCTGGCCGAACTCCGTCCTCAGGTCGATAACTGGTATTGCGCGCCGCTCGAAGGCCCGCGGGGAGCCCGTGCTGAAGAACTGATGGCCCATTTGCCGCAGGCAGAATGTTTTGCTACGGTGGAAGACGCGTGGAAAGCGGCACGACAGCAGGCCGGGGCACAGGACATTATTCTGGTTTGTGGTTCCTTCCATACGGTCGCTCATGTGATGACGTCTGTCTCAGGGGAGAAGGGAAGTGGCGAGTAAATTTCAGAATCGTTTAGTCGGGACGGTTATCCTGGTCGCGATTGGTGTGATTGTATTGCCGGGATTGCTGGACGGTAAGAAAAAGCATTACCAGGAAGAGTTCGCGGCCATTCCTCTGGTGCCTAAGCCCGGCGACCAGCAGGATAACGATCTGGTGCCGCCAGTGACTCAGCCGTTGACGGCGGCACCTGCCGCGTCAGCCGCTGCGGGGAGTGCAGCCAGTGCTGCGGCGAATGCCGGCACAGTGACACCTGGCAGCAGCCACGGTGATTCAGTTCCGCCGGCACCGGACCGTCAGTCACCGGTGACTGACTCTTCAACGGTAGTCAGTCCGTCGGCGTCATCACAGGCGGAGAAACTTCGCCAGCAGCAACAACAGCAACAACAGCAACAACAGCAACAGCAACAGCAGGCTGAGCGTCAGAAGCAGGCGCAGTTAGCCCGTGAGCGTCAGGCGGAAGAGCGTGCCCGTCAGCAGGCGGCCGATGCTGCCACGAAGGCTAAGGCCCGACAGGCACAGCAGGAACGCGAACGCGCGAGAGCATTACAGGCACTGAATGATCAGTCTTCAGCACCACAGCCTCAGAGTAAACCGGAAACTCCGTCAGGACAGGCCTGGGTTATTCAGCTGGGAGCATTGAAAAATGCAGCCAGGGTCAGTGAAATTGTGGCGCAGCTACGCAGTGCCGGGTTCAGGGCCTATTCTCTGCCGGCAGAACCGGTTCAGGGAGAAATTAACCGCATTCTGGTCGGTCCGGACAGCTCGAAAAGTCATTTGCAGTCTCAGGTGGCTGAACTGAAGAGTAAAACCGGCCTGAGCGGCGTGATACGGCCATATTCAGCCCGCTGAACCGGCCCCCGGGAACGGGGGCCAGGTCGGTTACGGTGAATTGTTATATAATTCATATAGATAAATATTTTTAATCTCAGGGTAATGAATAAAAAATTTCATTACCCTTTTTCTCTGTCGTCCGGGAAAACGCTACGCAAACGTTTTCTTTTTCTGTTAAAATGCGCCGCGAACAGATGGCAGAAAGGATCATAGTGCGCCGGAAACATACATGAACTGGATTGATTACGTCATTATAGGGATTATCGGATTCTCAGCCTTTGTGAGTCTGATCAGGGGCTTTGTCCGTGAAGCTTTATCTTTAGTCACCTGGGGATGTGCGTTTTTTGTCGCGAGTCATTATTTTTCCTATCTGGCCGTCTGGTTTACCGGGTTTGAAGAACCCCTGGTACGAAATGGTGTAGCAATAGCCGTACTTTTTATTGCGACGCTGATTGTCGGGGCCATAGTAAATTATGTGATTGGAACGCTGGTGGAAAAAACCGGTTTGTCCGGGACGGACCGTGTGTTAGGTGTCTGTTTTGGCGCATTAAGAGGCGTGCTGATTGTTTCGGCCATCCTCTTTTTTCTGGATACCTTTACCGGATTTTCTAAAAGCACGGACTGGACACAGTCACAATTGATCCCTCAATTCAGCGGTATCATCAGATGGTTTTTTGATTATTTACAGAGCACGTCGAGTTTTTTACCCCGGTCATAAGGTCGGGGGGATGCGGCTTAATGAGGAAATGACAACATGTGCGGTATTGTCGGTATCACCGGATTTCTGCCGGTTAACCAGTCTATTTATGATGCTTTAACTGTGTTACAGCATCGCGGTCAGGATGCAGCAGGTATCTGTACCATCGATAGCATGAATTGCTTTCGCCTGCGCAAAGCAAACGGACTGGTGAGCGATGTGTTTGAAGCACGTCATATGCAGCGCCTCCAGGGAAACATGGGCATTGGTCATGTTCGTTACCCGACAGCAGGTAGCTCAAGTGCCTCTGAAGCCCAGCCCTTTTATGTAAACTCCCCTTACGGTATTACATTGGCGCATAACGGTAACCTGACAAACGCCCATGAATTACGTTCCCGCCTGTTTGAGCACGGTCGTCGCCATGTAAATACCACCTCGGACTCTGAGGTGCTGCTGAATATCTTTGCCCAGGAACTGGACCGTTTTCAGGATTATCCGCTGTCGGCGGACAATATCTTTGCGGCGGTAGAGTCCTTACACAAACAGGTGAGGGGCGCCTATGCCGTTGTTTCCATGATCATCGGTCATGGCATGGTGGCATTCCGCGATCCCAACGGTATTCGTCCGCTGGTGCTGGGTAAACGCGTACTGCCGGATCAACGCGTTGAGTATATGGTGGCGTCCGAGAGTGTTGCGCTGGATACTCTGGGCTTTGAATTTATCCGCGATGTCGCCCCCGGTGAAGCGGTCTATATCACCGAAAAAGGACAGCTTTCTACCCGCCAGTGTGCCGAAAATCCGAAGTGTAATCCGTGCCTGTTTGAATATGTTTACTTTGCCCGTCCGGACTCCTTCCTGGACAAAATTTCGGTATACAGTGCCCGTGTGCGCATGGGAACAAAACTGGGCGAAAAAATTGCACGGGAATGGGAAGACCTGGATATCGATGTGGTTATTCCTATCCCGGAAACCTCGACCGATGTGGCGCTGGAAATTGCCCGTATCCTTGATAAACCTTACCGCCAGGGGTTTGTAAAAAACCGCTATGTGGGCCGGACATTTATCATGCCAGGACAGCAGATGCGCCGCAGTGCGGTCCGTCGTAAACTGAACGCTAACCGTGCCGAATTCCGTGATAAAAACGTGCTACTGGTCGATGATTCAATTGTACGTGGCACCACCTCAGAGCAGATTATCGAAATGGCTCGTGAAGCCGGGGCGAAGAAAGTGTATCTGGCATCGGCGGCACCTGAGGTGCGCTTCCCGAATGTTTACGGGATTGACATGCCCAGTGTCACTGAGCTGATTGCTCACGGACGTGAAGTGAATGAAATTTGTCAGCTGATTAAAGCGGATGCGCTGATTTTCCAGGACCTTAAAGATCTGGTCGCCGCAGTACGGGAAGAAAACCCGGAAATCACGCAGTTCGACTGTTCGGTGTTTGATGGCATTTATGTGACCAAAGACGTGGATCAGGGCTATCTTGATTATCTGCAGTCGCTGCGTAATGACGATGCTATGGCGATAGCCCGGCAGACGGAAACCGAAAATCTGGAACTGCATAACGAAGGTTAATCACCGGCGCGACCAAAATAAAGCACAGGGCGGATTTCCGCCCTGTGCTTTTTGGGAAATCCATTCGCTCACAGAGTACTCCCGCGGTATCATAGGCGTTTTACCGGAGTGCAGGGCAGGATATGAAGAGGCTGATTGTTGGGTTATCAGGGGCCAGTGGCGTTATCTACGGTATACGTTTACTGGAAGTTTTAAAAAACGTGCCTGAGGTGGAAACCCATTTGGTCATGAGTCAGTCAGCCCGTCAGACGCTGGCACTGGAAAGTGACTATTCTGTGCGGGATGTTCAGTCACTGGCGGATGTGGTTCACGATATCCGTGATATTGGTGCCAGTATTTCTTCAGGATCCTATAAAACGGATGGCATGGCGCTGCTGCCCTGTTCAATGAAGACGCTGTCCGGCATTGTTCACAGCTACAGTGATAATCTGCTGATCCGGGCGGCAGATGTCGTCCTGAAAGAACGGCGTAAGCTGGTGCTCGGTGTACGTGAAACCCCTCTGCATCTCGGACATCTGCGGATGATGACGACGGCTGCAGAAATGGGCGCGATTATTATGCCTCCGATGCCTGCATTTTATCACCGGCCACAAAATGTCATGGATATCGTCGATCAGACCGTCAACCGGGTGATCGATCAGTTCGATATTACCTTGTCTGAAGACCTCTTTGCCCGCTGGCAGGGCAAAAGCTAAGGTCAAATGACCCTTTATAGTGCATTTTTCTTCGTGAGCACCGATGCGGTGCTCATGTTTCCCTGTTCCGGTGCATAGATTTCCCTCCGGGTAGCTTGTCTTCTGCTGTATCGCCTCGCGCTGTACGAAAAAAATACGATTTCCGTGATTGTCGGCGGTTCCTGCAATAGCCGCGCATTCTGGCATGAAATGTGCAAAACTACCTCTGCACACATGACAGTAATATTTATCACTATAAAAAAATTAACCAGAGGGCAATCTATGAAAAAGCGTGTTTTGGCTCTTTCGCTTGTATTGGCATTTTCCAGTGTTGGCAGCGTATTCGCTGCTATCCCGCAAACACTGCGTATCGGCACTGATCCGACATACCCGCCCTTTGAGTCCAAAAATTCTGACGGACAGATAGTGGGATTTGATATCGACCTGGCGAACAACATTTGTCAGCGTATTCATACCAAATGCGTCTTTGTGGAAGGGGATTTTGACAGTCTGATCCCGTCGCTGAAAGCGCAAAAGATAGATGCCATCGTCTCAGCCCTGTCGATTACACCAAAGCGGGAAGAGCAGATTGCATTTTCAGATAAACTTTACGCCGCCAATGCCCGTCTGGTTGCGGTGAAAGGCTCTACGCTGCAACCTACGGTGGCATCCCTGAAAGGGAAGAGCATCGGGGTAGAGCAGGGGACCACGCAGGAAACTTATGCGAATCAATACTGGCGTCCGAAAGGCGTGAACGTTGTCTCCTACGCCACGCAGGATCAGGCTTATCAGGATCTGAATGCCGGTCGTATCGATGCCGCATTCCAGGATGAAGTTCAGGCCGGTGAAGGCTTCCTGAAGAGCCCGGTCGGTAAAGGGTATGCCTTTGCCGGTCCGGCGGTGAAAGATGAGAAAATCTTCGGTGTAGGTACCGGTATGGGACTGCCGAAGGGCGATACTGAGCTGAAAACTGCCGTGGATAAAGCGTTTGAGGCGATGCGCAAAGACGGGACTTACGATAAGCTGGCGAAGAAATATTTCGATTTTAATGTGTACGGTGGCTAATGTGTCATCCGCTACCCGCCGCCGGCGGGTAGCAGTTATCTATTTTTTGCAGGAATTTGTTGATGCTCTACGGATATACCGACGTCATTATGAAAGGCGCGCTGGTCACGATTGAACTGGCCTTAAGCTCTGTGGTGCTGGCGGTGATATTAGGGCTGATAGGTGCCGGGGCAAAGTTATCTAAAAATCGCGTGCTGACTACGATTTTTGGCGCCTATACCACCATTATCCGTGGTATCCCGGACCTGGTATTAATGCTGCTGATTTATTATGGCCTGCAGATTGCCCTGAATGAATTTACTGATCTGCTGGGGATGGCGCAGTTTGATATTGATCCTATGATGGCAGGGATCACCACTATCGGGTTTATTTACGGCGCATACTTCACTGAAACCTTTCGCGGGGCTTTCCTGTCTGTGCCTAAGGGCCAGATTGAATCCGCGACGGCTTTTGGCATGACGCCGTCTCAGGTTTTCCGGCGGATACAGTTTCCGCTGATGATGCGTTTTGCGCTACCGGCGATCGGTAATAACTGGCAGGTAATTTTAAAAGCCACGGCGCTGGTTTCCTTACTGGGTCTGGAAGATGTGATTAAGGCCACCTCACTGGCAGGTAAGAGTACCTGGCAGCCTTTCTATTTTTCTCTGGTCGCAGGTGCGATCTATCTGTTTTTTACCACGGTTTCCAATGGCGTGTTGTGGTGGCTGGAACGCCGCTATTCAGTGGGAGTGAAAAAGGCTGAATTATGATTGATATTATTCACGACTACTGGAAGTCTCTGTTATGGACCGACGGATACCATATTACCGGGGTCGCTATTACGTTATGGCTGCTGGTGCTGTCGGTGGCTATCGGCGGTGTGCTGGCCCTGTTCCTGGCCATTGCCAGAGTATCACCTAACCGTTTTATCAGTACGCCGGTCTGGCTGTTCACCTATGTTTTTCGCGGAACACCGCTGTATGTACAGTTACTGGTGTTCTATACCGGGATGTATACGCTGGAAATTGTGAAAGGTAACGAGTTACTGAATGCCTTTTTCCGCAGCGGTATGAACTGTGCGGTGCTGGCGTTTACCCTGAATACCTGTGCGTATACCACCGAACTTTTTGCAGGTGCTATCCGTTCCGTACCTCACGGGGAAATCGAAGCCGCCAGAGCCTACGGCTTTTCCACCTTCAAGCTGTACCGTTGCATTATTCTGCCAGCCGCCTTGCGTATTGCTTTACCGGCTTACAGTAATGAAGTGATCCTGATGCTGCACTCCACGTCTCTGGCGTTTACTGCGACCGTGCCGGACGTGCTGAAAATCGCCAGGGATATTAATGCCGCGACCTACGAGCCTTTCACGGCCTTTGGTATTGCCGCGGTGATCTATCTGGTCATCTCTTACTGCCTGATATCGCTGTTCCGTAAAGCGGAGCGCCGCTGGCTGCCCCACGTTAAATCCTGATCCCGCTGAGTATAACTATGTCTGAATTAAAATTAAGTGTGACAGAGCTCCATAAACGTTATGGGGATCATGAAGTCCTGAAGGGTGTTTCATTACAGGCTGCGGCAGGTGATGTTATCAGTATTATCGGTTCTTCAGGCTCAGGAAAAAGTACGTTTCTGCGTTGTATTAATTTTCTGGAAAAACCAAGCGAAGGCTCTATATCGTTGAATAATGAAAATATTCATCTGGTCAGGGATAAAGATGGTCAGCTGAAAGTGGCAGATAAAGAGCAACTGCGGAAATTACGCACCCGCCTGACCATGGTATTTCAGCACTTTAACCTGTGGAGCCATATGACGGTGCTGGATAACGTGATGGAAGCGCCGGTCCAGGTACTGGGTATCAGTAAGCAGGAAGCGCGGGCGCGTGCAATTAAATACCTTGATAAAGTCGGTATTGATGCCCGGGCCCGTGATAAATATCCGGTTCATCTTTCGGGGGGGCAGCAGCAGCGTGTCTCAATCGCGCGGGCACTGGCGATGGAGCCGGAAGTGTTGCTGTTTGACGAACCGACTTCGGCGCTGGATCCGGAACTGGTGGCTGAGGTATTACGTATCATGCAGCAGCTGGCAGAAGAAGGAAAAACCATGGTCGTGGTCACCCATGAAATGGAATTTGCCCGCCATGTCTCAAGCCAGGTGATTTTCCTGCATCAGGGGAAAATTGAAGAGCAGGGTTCTCCTGAAAAACTGTTCGGTAACCCGGAGAGTCCGCGCCTGCAGCAATTTTTATCCGGTGCATTGAAGTAAGCTGTACTCCCGCCGGGTGCCGGCACCCGGCGGGAGAGAGATTATATTTCTGACCGTTGCCTTTCCGGCACCGTCAATTGACGAAACCTGTCTTAATAACGTCCGCAGTCGTCTGATCACCGGTGGTTCATCTGCCTGTTTAACAGGGATAATAACGGATGTCGTCCGCTCAGTCTGTTGCCGGACACGATAGCTTCATTTACTGCCCTGAGATTGCCCCGGGCTTTATCGTCATCCCGGGGGAGAGAGCCTCGTTGTTTTCACGGCGAATAACCAGTCGTTGTCACCTCCCGACCGGTACGCCACGGGGTCTTCCCGGGGTTACCTGTGCCGGTCTGTATTCGCAGAACGACGTGAAACCGGCAGAACGTCCGGGCGATGCATCGCGGTGAAAAGTGCCAAAGAAGACAACCCGGGATGACTGCCGGTGGCAAATACCGGCCACAGGCCCCGGAACGATGAGTTCAGTGTCTGCCAGAGGACGGGTCAGCCATACCCGGGGCAGGACAATATGTGCGGTCTCTGTGCGTAATGATCGTGAATTATTGATACTAAAGTTACGGGTAAAGGTCGCCGATAGTCTTCCGGACAGACCGCGAAAGCCGTCGCTGTCACGGTATCCGCAGCCTGTAGTTCAGTATCTGAGAAAAGCACGGCTTCAGAGAAAAAATATAAAGTCATCAATGGGTAACATTTAACAATTTCTTAACTCCCATTATTATCATTGTCTGATAAAATCAGATGTTATGTGAATCTGCGAGAAAAAGGGTTACGGATGGTGGAGCAAATTCCTGAAGACGATATCGAGTGGGTCGATATTGTTGATGAAAATGATGAAGTCATCACGACGGCCAGTCGTGCACAAATGCGGGCCGAATGTCTCCGTCACCGGGCAACCTATATTGTGGTCCATAACGGTATGGGTGAGATACTGGTTCAGCGCCGTACTGAAAATAAAGATTTTATGCCGGGTAAACTCGATGCAACAGCGGGCGGCGTCGTGCAAAGCGGTGAAGACATCCTGGCATCCGCACGGCGTGAAGCCGAAGAGGAACTGGGGATCGCTGCCGTCCCTTTTGCAGAGCACGGAAAATTTTATTTTGAAGACAGTCACTGCCGTGTCTGGGGTGCGCTGTTCAGTTGTGTCTGTCATGGCCCGTTTGCCATGCAGGAAAGTGAGGTCGCTGAGATTTTCTGGATGACCCCTGAAGAGATCACGGTACGTTGTGATGAGTTTACTGATGACTCTCTTAAAGCGCTGTCGTTATGGATGAGCCGTAACAGTGAGGGCCGTCGCGCCTCAAACGAGTTACAGTCTTAATCATCCGCGCTAACGCTTCCCGCAGGCAGCGGTTTCAGCCGCCTGCGGGGTCCGGTTAGTGCTGTCCTTCTGCCTGTTCTGACTGAATTGCCGTTAAGGCAATGGTATAGACAATATCGTCCACCAATGCTCCGCGTGACAGGTCGTTGACCGGTTTGCGCATTCCCTGCAACATCGGGCCGATAGAGACCAGATTCGCAGAACGCTGTACGGCTTTATAGGTAGTATTCCCGGTATTCAGATCCGGGAAGATAAACACCGTCGCCCGGCCGGCAACCGCAGAATCCGGTGCTTTTGACTTCGCAACATCTTCCATAATGGCGGCATCATATTGCAGCGGCCCGTCAATGACTAAATCAGGACGTTTTTCCTGCGCCAGACCTGTGGCTTCCCGCACTTTTTCGACATCGCTGCCGGCGCCGGAATTACCGGTAGAGTAGGAAATCATCGCTACCCGAGGTTCAATCCCAAAGGCTTTTGCTGAATCGGCCGACTGGATAGCAATTTCCGCCAGCTGCTCTGCACTGGGATCCGGGTTAATGGCACAGTCACCGTAGACCAGCACCTGTTCCGGCAATAGCATAAAGAAGACCGAGGAGACCAGCGAGCTGTTCGGTGCTGTCTTAATCAATTGCAGTGGCGGGCGAATGGTATTCGCGGTGGTGTGTACCGCCCCGGAGACCAGTCCATCGACTTCGCCTTTTTCCAGCATCAGTGTGCCCAGCACGACGTTATCTTCCAGTTGCTCTCTGGCAACAATATCGGTCATCCCTTTGTTTTTTCGCAGTTCCACCAGGCGGCTGACATAGTTTTCACGCGCCTGTTGCGGGTCGACGATTTCGATACCCTCGCCCAGAGTCACATCCTGCAGGGCAGCAACGCGGTGTATTTCGTCCGGGTCACCCAGTAATACGCAGTGGGCGATCCCGCGTGCTGCACAGATGGCGGCGGCTTTGATTGTTCTGGGTTCATCACCTTCAGGTAACACAATCCGTTTAGCGGCCTGACGGGCCAGTTCTGTCAGCTGATAACGGAAAGCCGGAGGAGAGAGCAGACGGTTGCTGACTGCCGCATTACTCAGTGAATCGACCCAGTCTGTGCTGATGTGACTGGCGACGTATTCCTGAATTTTCTCCACCCGCTGTCTGTCATCCACCGGGACTTCCAGATTGAAACTTTGCAGATTCAGCGACGTTTGCCAGGTGTTGGTGTTGACCGTAAAGACCGGCAGCCCGGTCTGCAGTGCCCGTGAGCAAAGTTTACTGATGCCGGGGTCGATTTCATAGCCGCCGGTCAGCAGGATAGCCCCGAGTTCCACCCCGTTCATCGCCGCCAGACATGCCGACACCAGCACATCCGGCCGGTCTGCAGAGGTGACCAGTAATGATCCCGGACGGAAAAGTTCGAGCATATGTGGCAGGCTGCGTGCACAGAAGGTGACCGACTTAATACGCCGCGTGCTGATATCTCCTTCATTGACGATCCGGGCATTCAGATGACGGCACATGTCGATCGCACGGGTCGCAATCAGCTCGAAATTCCAGGGGATCACACCCATTACCGGTAACGGACTCTGTGCCTTCAGTTCATCAATATCGATAGGGGCAATGGTGGCTTCGGTCGAATCTTCAAAAAACTCTGACAGGTCCGGACGTGTGCGGCCCTGTTCATCCAGCGGGGCATGGAGTTTATTGAAGATAACTCCTTTGATTTGCTTATTTTTTTTGCCACCGAAACTGTTCTGAATAAACTCCAGACGTTCTTTCAGTTGTGCCGGAGAATCATTACCGGGCGACATGACAAAAATAATCTCGGCGTTCAGCGTGCGGGCAATTTCAAAGTTCAGTGCGTTGGCAAACTCGTGCTTACGCACAGGGACCAGTCCTTCGACCAGTACCACTTCAGCATCCCGGGTATTGTCATGAAAACGGGCAATAATTTCTTCCATCAAAACATCCTGCTGGTCCGCTCCCAGCAGATTTTCGACGTAAGACATATTCAGGGGTTCGGCGGCAGGTATGGCGAAGTTATGACGGACAATCGCCGTGGTATGATCTTCTGCATCAGCGTTTGAACGGGGCTGGGCGATGGGTTTAAAAATGCTAAGACGCATTCCTTTACGCTCCATCGCACGAATGACTCCCAGGCTGACACTGGTCAGGCCGACACTGGTGCCGGTCGGAATAAGCATAATTGTGCGGGACACTTGCGGCCTCTCTGCTTTTATCAGATCTGTAAAAAAAAACGCCAGGCTGTGCTGGCGATAGACGAATTTATTCAGGCGGTAAGCCGTGCGGCATCACGGGCAATGACAAGTTCTTCATTGGTCGGGATGACCAGGACCGGGCGCGTGCCGGGCTTGTTGATAAACCCGGCCTGACCAAAACGCGCCTCCAGGTTACGGTCATGGTCGACCTCGAAGTTAAGCAGCGCCAGTTTTTGCAGGGTCAGTTCACGGACCGTAGCGGCATTTTCACCAATACCGCCGGTAAAGACCACTGCATCCAGACGGCCTTCCATCAGTGAAGTATAAGCACCGATGTATTTTGCCAGTCGATGGCAGAAGACTTCCATCGCGCGTCGGGCGTCTTCCTGATGCTGGTAATTTTCTTCCACATAGCGGAAATCGTTGGTGACCCCGGTCAGTCCCAGTAACCCGGACTCTTTGGTCAGCAGGGTATTGATCTTATCGGTGCTCATTCCCAGGCTGTCATGCAGGAAGAAAATAATCGCGGGGTCGATATCTCCGCTGCGGGTGCCCATGACCAGCCCTTCGAGGGGGGTCAGCCCCATCGATGTATCCACACTCTTTCCGCCACGGATAGCGGTAACCGAACCGCCATTGCCCAGATGGCAGGTAATGACATTCAGGGATTCCGGCGGAGTTTCCAGCATTTTTGCCGCTTCCAGAGAAACGTAATAATGACTGGTGCCATGGGCACCGTAACGCCTCACCCCGTGCTCTGTATAGAGCTGATAGGGCAGTGCATACAGATAAGAGGATTCGGGCATGGTCTGGTGAAATGCCGTATCGAAGACAGCCACGTTTTTAGTGGCCAGGTGCGGGAAGTTCTTTAACGCTTCGGCGATACCGATAAGGTGGGCCGGATTGTGCAGCGGCGCAAAACAGGACGCATTTTTTATTTCTTCGATGACCTGGTCATCAATTAAAATTGACTGAGTCAGTCGCTCCCCGCCATGAACAATGCGGTGGCCAATTGCCACGATTTGCTCAGAGAGTTCCGGTTGCTGGCTAAGGATGTTTCCGACGATAAAATTCAGCGCTTCACTGTGCGCCGCTCCCGCCCCCAGCGCCGCCTCCTGTTTACCGCTTTCCTGTTTCCATTTAATGCGGGCTTCAGGCAGGTTAAAACATTCCGCTAATCCGGAAAGATATTCATCACCATTCTCCGGATTTATGATAGCGAACTTGAGGGAAGAACTGCCGCAGTTGAGAACCAGAACTAACTTACTCGACATGGAAGCACCTATTTGTTTAAAGTGGTGATGAACAACGCGATAAGACGTTAATGTAACCCATGAAAGCTGACATGTTCATGATAAACAGCCTGCTGAATTAAAAAATTGTCCCTACTCAAAAAAATTAGTTATTTTTACTTGTTTTTTTGAGCAGGCGCCGGCGCTGCCTGTCATGCTTAAAAGGTTAAAATCTATCACAAGACGTTAATAAGACCCTGTCTTATTGAAAATTATGCTAAATTTTACCCTTAATCTGTTTGGGATTAAAATTTTTTGTACGTTCGACTGCAATCTGAGGTACCGGGATGAATAATACGGGCAATGTTAACTGGTTCGGCGTGCTTAAGCGCGGACAACACTATATGAATACCTGGCCCGATGACAAGCGCCTGAGTCCGGTGTTTCCGGAGCATCGGGTCGGAAAAGCCATTCGTTTTGGCATCCGCTTTATGCCGCCCGTCGCTGTATTCACCCTGTGCTGGCAGATTGCTCTCCATGCACAAACCGGTCCCGCAGTTGCCAGTGCGCTCTTTGCCTGTAGCCTGCCGATTCAGGGGCTATGGTGGATGGGCAAACGTGCGATGAAGCCGCTGCCGCCGACATTGCTGCAATGGTATCATTCCGTACGCACTAAACTTGAGCAGGCCGGACAACCGACCGCGATCCCTGAAGGCGAGCCGACCTATCAGTCGCTGGCCGATTTACTGAAACGGGCGTTTCGTCAGCTGGATAAGACCTTCCTGGACGATCTCTGACCTGTCCGGGCCAGATGGTCATCCTGAGAGTCCGCTCTTATAGGCCTTTCTTTTTGCCGCTGCAACGACATCAATGGGTTGTTCAGGGAATCATCCATTAACAGGGACAGACGCTGATGCGTTAAATGAAGCCCTGTCGATAATGGTAGTCACATTGATATTGTGACAGAGCATCGACGCTCTCTTTTTAAGCAAAAGGCTAAATTGGTCGACCGGCCCGGAGTCATTCGTTCACCGATATATCCGCCGGTTCCTGAAGACCCGCCTGCGTGGATCGGTTACTGATAGTGTTCAGAAATTTTATCCAGCGTCGTGGTGCAGCTGGCACAAAATATTTCCATAAAGTCATCCACCTCCGGCATCTCTCTGCGTAATTCGCTGATGCGTGATTCCAGACCTTCTTTGACGTGGATGAATTCATCATTATGAAAACGAAGCTCATTCAGTGCCTTGATATAGGCCGACAGGATATCAGCCGCTTTGACGATGGCTTTATAACGTGGGTCGACATTCTTCTGAATGATCAGTCCGGAGAAACGCTCGCGTAAATCTTCCGGCAGGGTCTCAATACATTCCTGCTCTGCCAGGGTCTCGAGTTGCTTAAACGCCTGTGTAAACTGCGGGTTATGATATTTCGTCTTCGAATTGATGTCCTGAAGCTTGGTTTCAGAGACTTCATGATACAGGGCAATGACTGCGGCGCGATCAGGATCCAGCGGGTTGTTATAGCGGGTATTGCCGATGACAGTCAGTAAATGGGCGATAACGGCGACCTGATGACTATGTTCGGCCACATTCTCTTTCTGTACGCAGTGCATTAACGCCCAGCGTTTAATCAGTGGCATGCGGGTGATCCAGGCCATAAACGTGCTTTGGAATTTCATTGGTCATATCCTTGGTGCAGGAAAGAGTGGCGGGGCTGGATATCGGGGGCGCTCAGCGTATGAAGCGCGCCACCCGCAGTACGGGGGTGGCCCCCCGTGACTGGCAGAAATTCAAAGGCCGGCAGATTACTGGTGATAATGCTCCAGAAAACGGCCGAACTTACTGATCGCCATTTCCAGGTCATCGACCCGGGGCAGGGTGACAATACGCACATGGTCCGGCCATGGCCAGTTAAATGCGCTGCCTTGTACCAGTAAGACTTTTTCCTGCAATAAGAAATCCAGCACCATTTTCTGATCATCGTGCAGATTAAATTTTTTCGGGTCAATGCGCGGGAACATATAAAGTGCACCCTGCGGTTTGACACAACTGACGCCCGGAATTTCATTGATCATTTCCCAGGCACGTTCACGCTGCTGATACAGGCGTCCTTCAGGCACAATAAACTCGCTGATACTCTGATAACCGCCCAGTGCCGTCTGGATGGCATGCTGTGCCGGGACGTTGGCACACAAACGCATGGAAGCCAGCATTTCCAGGCCTTCAATGTATCCTTTGGCATGCTTTTTCGGGCCATTCAGTACCATCCAGCCCTGACGGAACCCGGCAACACGATAAGTCTTGGACAGGCCGTTAAAAGTGACCGTCAGAAGGTCCGGTGCCAGCGCAGCAATGGAGTGATGCTGTGCTTCATCATAGAGGATCTTGTCGTAGATCTCATCGGCGAAAATGATCAGATTATGCTGACGGGCGATTTCGACGATCTCCAGTAACAGCTCTTTGCTGTAGACGGCACCGGTCGGGTTATTCGGGTTAATAATGACGATGCCGCGGGTTCTTGGTGTGATTTTTGCGCGGATATCATCAAGGTCCGGAAACCAGCCTGCAGATTCATCGCAAAGGTAGTGGACGGCTTTACCACTTGAAAGGGAAACTGAAGCGGTCCAGAGCGGATAATCCGGCGCCGGAACCAGCATTTCGTCACCGGTATTCAGTAACGCCTGCATTGACTGAACGATCAGCTCAGATACGCCGTTACCGATATAAATATCTTCAACGGTCACATCACGCATACCGCGTTCCTGGTAATGCTGCATAATCGCTTTACGGGCAGAATACAGTCCTTTTGAATCGCAATAGCCCTGTGAGGTAGGGAGATGTTTAATCACATCGACCAGAATCTCATCCGGGGCTTCAAAGCCAAACGGGGCAGGGTTGCCGATGTTCAGTTTAAGGACTTTGTTACCTTCTTCTTCGAGGCGACGGGCCTCTTTGAGTACCGGACCGCGAATATCATAACAAACGTTATCAAGTTTAGCGGATTTTTCAATTTTAGTAGTCATTACAATCGCCTTGGACAGCAGAGTCCGTGTATTTGCCCGAGAGTGAAGCCTATAAATGTACGCTTCTGCTCACACTAAAAGAAGGGTTAAGATGAATTTTAGCGACTTTTCAAGTATATCAATAGTTTTAATATGATAATCGGTTGTTGAATGTTATTTTTGTAGTGCTATTAACTGGCTTATGGTATCTGAATAGTTCTTTATGCTGTTGAAAGCTCGGGGTTTATCCGTGCAAAATTTATTGAATAAAACAAAATCACATGAAAATAATTCGATGCTGTAGAGCAAATAATTCGCAGGAACAGATTAATTATTTAAAACGGTAATCACTTTCATTTTTTGTGAAGTGATAGGAAATTTCTTAAACAGTATTCGGAATCCATCGTTAATTAATATGATTTTGTTAGATATTAATAATTTCTGAATGCCTGTTATTAACTAAATAAGAGAATTACAGTTTAAAAACAACATGATAGGGTATTTTCTTATTTTGATGGGGTGTCGTCAGGAGTCACGGGGCTAATTCACCGTAAAGTGAAGTTCTCTGAATATGAAGCAGGTCAAAATTTGTGTACTTTTATCTAAAAAAAATTCCAATTCCCTGCTAAAAATGATTAAGTATAATTAACAAATTAAAAGGCAGGTTGCACCTTCTGAAATACTCCGCAAAGAGGATTTTGGCAGGCCTGCGGACATTTTTAATTTGTTTCCGGAATAACGGCCGTTTTCTGGTGTCTGAGGCCGGAGAGATCTATCAAAGTGAGTCTGTTAAAGCGAAAATATCGCAGGTTTGTCATCGGCACGACGACGAACCGCTCTTTTCGCGCAATAGTAAAAATTTTCATTTATATCCTGTCTGTTGGCAGGTTCTTTGAAGTAACACCAGGGCAGTAGTAATAAAATCCTATAAGTGACTATAAAATATGACAAATACCAATCCTCCAATAATGAATCTTGACCTGGATCTGTTAAGGACCTTTGTTGCTGTAGCGGATCTCAATACTTTTGCGGCCGCAGCTGCAGCGGTCTGTCGTACACAATCTGCAGTCAGTCAGCAAATGCAGCGACTGGAACAACTGGTGGGTAAAGAGCTTTTTGCCCGTCATGGTCGTAATAAATTGCTGACAGAGCACGGGATTCAGTTACTCGGCTATGCCCGAAAAATCCTGCGCTTTAATGATGAGGCCTGTGCATCGCTGATGTATAGCAATGTTCAGGGTATTCTTACCATCGGAGTGACGGAAGACACGGCCGAGACGCTGTTACCTTATGTCCTGAACCGGATCACCACGCTCTATCCTAAACTCACGATCGATATTCGGATCAACCCCACCGCAGAGATCTTTGCCATGCTGGAGCGGGAAGAGGTCGATCTGGTACTGGCAACGAAAGCGGTCGGCGAGGTTGTCAGTCAGGTGCTTCGTACGTCACCGACACTGTGGTTTTGTGCTGCCGATTATGCATTCCGTCACGGCGAAGCATTACCACTGGTATTACAGGATGAGCCGAATCCGTTCCGTGAGATGGCTATCGAACATCTGGATAAAATCGGTACTCCGTGGCGTATCTCTTATGTCGCGGCATCCCTGTCAGCGGTGAAGGTGGCAGTGAAGTCCGGTCTCGGGGCAACGGCCCGGCCTGCAGAAATGATTGGCCCGGATGTCCGGGTGCTGGGCAGTGCAGAGCAATTACCTCCGTTACCGGACACGCAGTATCTATTATGCCGTAAAGACGCGCCTGAAAACGAATTACTCCAGTCGGTCTTTAATGTTCTCAAACCGTTAGCGGACCCTTCACATCCGCACGCCGGGCTGACTGACGACACGGCGGATATCGCGGAGATTGCTGAAGACATCACCGCAGAGTAAACACCTCAGCGCTTTGTTTGTTGATGAATATCTGTTGATGCATAAAAGACCCGCCGTGTCAGACGTCGGGTCTTTTTTTTTCCCTCCCTCCACCGTGACCGCATCGGTGACATCTCTCCCTGCTTAATTTTTGTCCATTCAGACCGTCAGGCTGTTCCTGATCAAAAAAAAAATCGCCCGGCACAGGAAAATAATCAAAGACCTGCCAGAATGTAGGTGTTTAGTCTGAAAATTCGCCATCCGGTACTGAATCATCTTCTGCCCAGCCATAACGGGCCGGCAGGACAATTTTCAGATAGACCCGGGTGCACTAATTGTTAATAATATGTTTTGTATGTTTCTTATTATTTAATTTAAATATGCAAAGGTTGACAAAAGGTTTACTAAGAGGGTAAAACCCCTAAAAAGCTATGGATATCAAGCCGGCTGAGCGCTTTTATTACAAGGCTTATCTCCTTTTCCTGGATTTTTGTGTGGATAGCGGGCGTGTCATATCGGGTCCTCTGAAGCACATTTCGTGAGTAAGCAAGAGTATGTCAACAGCTACGGAAGTAATTGCACATCATTGGGCATTCGTTGTGTTTGTCGTCATTGCGATAGGTTTATGCCTTTTCATGCTGGCCGGGGGCTGGTTACTGGGGGGCAGAGCAAAGGCCAGATACAAAGAGACACCTTTCGAATCGGGTATTGCGCCGGTCGGCAACACTCAACTGCGGTTGTCCGCAAAATTCTATCTTGTGGCGATGTTCTTCGTCATTTTCGATGTTGAAGCTCTGTTTCTCTATGCATGGTCTGCCTCCGTGCGGGAAAGCGGTTGGATTGGATTTGCAGAAGCGGCAATTTTTATTCTGGTATTGCTGGCGGGCCTTGTCTATCTGGCACGGATCGGTGCGCTTGACTGGGCACCGGCGCGGCGCCGGATCCCGGTCGTTACGGCCTCCCGCCAGCATCATACCCCCTCAGAAAAGCAGTAACAGCGAGGCATTGAAATGGACTATACGCTGACCCGCATAGACCCCGAAGGTAATGGCGAAAATGATCGCTATCCCCTGCAAAAACAGGAAATCGTGACGGACCCGCTTGAGCAGCATGTCCATCGCAGCGTGTACATGGGCAAACTCGAACATGCTCTGCACGATATGGTGAACTGGGGAAGAAAAAACTCTCTCTGGCCTTATAACTTCGGGCTTTCCTGTTGCTATGTCGAAATGACCACCTCTTTTACCGCCGTGCATGATGTCGCCCGTTTCGGTGCTGAAGTCATGCGTGCTTCACCGCGTCAGGCCGATTTTATGGTGATTGCCGGGACGCCGTTTACCAAAATGGCCCCGGTGATCCAGCGTTTGTATGACCAGATGCTGGAGCCAAAATGGGTCATTTCTATGGGGGCCTGTGCCAACTCCGGCGGTATGTACGATATCTATTCCGTCGTTCAGGGGGTCGATAAGTTCCTGCCTGTCGATGTGTATATCCCGGGGTGTCCGCCACGTCCTGAAGCCTACATGCAGGCGTTATTACTGCTGCAGGAGTCTATCGGCAAAGAGCGCCGTCCGCTGTCCTGGGTCGTCGGGGATCAGGGCGTATATCGCGCCAATATGCCTTCCGAGCGGGAAAGAAAACGCGGTGAACGTATTGCTGTGACCAATTTACGAACCCCGGACGAAATCTGAGCCGCGGTTATTTATGGATGAATATGTATGGCGCTTTTAGAGTCATAATCCCGCCGGATACCATCCTGATGTCATCTTATTAGTGCCTGAAACAGGCCGGCCATGGTGAATATCATATGACTGATTTGAACACGCACGACTCCGTTCAGCCCTCATGGCAAACCCGTGATCATCTTGATGATCCCGTTATCGGTGAACTGCGTAATCGTTTTGGCCCGGATGCCTTTACTGTTCAGCCTACGCGGACCGGTATACCGGTGGTGTGGGTTCCCCGTGAACAACTCACGGATGTCGTCACCTTTTTGCGCAAACTCCCTGAGCCCTATGTCATGCTCTATGATCTGCACGGCGTGGATGAGCGTTTACGCACCCACCGTCAGGGGCTTCCGGCCGCAGACTTCTCGGTGTTCTATCATCTGCTATCAATAGGGCGTAACCGTGACATTATGCTGAAGGTTGCTCTTGCGGAAAATGATCTGAATTTACCGACATTGATCCCCGTCTTCCCGAATGCGAACTGGTATGAGCGTGAGACCTGGGAGATGTTCGGGATAACGTTTAACGGACACCCGCATCTGACCCGCATCATGATGCCACAGACCTGGACCGGGCATCCGCTGCGTAAGGATTATCCCGCCCGGGCCACCGAGTTTGATCCTTTTTCACTCAGTAAAGCGAAAGAAGATCTGGAGATGGAGGCACTCACCTTTAAGCCCGAAGAATGGGGCATGAAGCGGGGAGGCAGGAATGAAGATTTTATGTTCCTGAACCTTGGCCCGAACCATCCTTCAGCGCACGGGGCGTTCCGCATCATTCTGCAGCTTGATGGCGAAGAGATCGTCGATTGCGTTCCGGACATCGGCTATCACCATCGTGGTGCCGAAAAAATGGCCGAGCGTCAATCCTGGCACAGTTATATACCCTATACCGATCGTATCGAGTATCTGGGCGGCTGCGTTAATGAAATGCCTTATGTGCTGGCTGTCGAAAAACTGGCGGGGATTACGGTCCCGGAAAAGGTCGACGTGATCCGCGTGATGCTCTCTGAGCTGTTCAGGATCAATAGCCATCTGCTGTACATCTCCACCTTTATACAGGATGTCGGTGCGATGACACCGGTGTTCTTTGCCTTCACCGACCGGCAGAAAATTTACGATGTCGTCGAAGCCATTACCGGATTTCGTATGCATCCGGCCTGGTTTCGTATTGGCGGCGTGGCTCATGACCTGCCAAAAGGCTGGGAGCGGTTATTACGTGAATTCCTGGACTGGATGCCAAAACGTCTGAAGGAGTATGACAAAGCCGCACTGCGTAACTCCGTGCTGGTAGGACGTTCAAAAGGGGTCGCGGCGTATAACCTGCAGGAAGCCCTGGAGTGGGGCACCACCGGTGCCGCATTGCGGGCCACCGGCCTCGATTTTGATGTCCGCAAATGGCGCCCGTATTCCGGGTATGAGAATTTCGATTTTGACATCCCCGTCGGTGATGGCATCAGCGATGCTTACAGCCGTGTCATGCTGAAAATGGAAGAGATGTGGCAGTCACTGAGGATCCTGGAGCAGTGCCTGAATAACATGCCCGCCGGCCCGTTCAAAGCCGACCACCCGCTGACGACGCCTCCGCCGAAAGAGCGCACATTGCAACATATCGAAACGCTGATCACCCATTTTCTGCAGGTTTCCTGGGGGCCGGTCATGCCGGCCAATGAATCTTTCCAGATGATCGAAGCCACCAAAGGGATCAACAGTTATTACCTGACCAGTGATGGCAGCACCATGAGCTACCGCACCCGGGTAAGAACACCGAGCTTCCCGCATTTGCAGCAAATACCGTCGGTGATCCGTGGCAGCCTGGTATCGGATTTGATTGTTTATCTGGGCAGTATTGATTTTGTTATGTCTGACGTGGATCGCTAATGATGAATGAGCAAAACATAACCATTAAGACGGTTGAACCTGAACCGCTTTTTTCCCTGAGTGAGGAAGAACGTCAGGCGATAGAACAGGAAAAGCACCATTACGAAGATGCCCGTGCGGCCTCTATCGAAGCGCTGAAAATTGTTCAGAAGCAGCGGGGATGGGTTCCTGACGGGGCTATCGGGGCGATCGCCGATGTGCTGGGGATCCCGGCCAGTGACGTTGAGGGTGTGGCGACGTTTTACAGCCAGATCTACCGGCAACCGGTCGGCCGCCATGTGATCCGTTATTGTGACAGTGTCGTTTGCCATATCACCGGTTATCAGGGGATACAGGCCGCACTGGAGCAGCAACTGAACATAAAACCTGGTCAGACGACCCCCGATGGCCGCTTCACTCTGCTGCCAACCTGTTGCCTGGGGAATTGTGATAAAGGGCCGGTGATGATGGTCGATGAGCAGACCCATGTTCATCTGACGCCGGAAGCGATTGCGACATTACTGGAGCAGTACCCATGAGTGCAAAAACGATCATTCGTACGGCGGAAACTCATCCGCTCACCTGGCGTATGCGGGATGACCAGCAACCGGTCTGGTTAGAGGAATACCGTAGCAAAAACGGGTATGCCGGCGCGGAAAAAGCGCTGAAAAGCCTGGCGCCGGAAGAGATCGTCGCACAGGTAAAAGATTCCGGACTGAAAGGGCGCGGGGGTGCCGGGTTCCCGACCGGGCTGAAATGGAGCCTGATGCCGAAAGATGAATCGATGAATATCCGTTATCTGCTCTGTAATGCAGATGAAATGGAGCCGGGCACCTACAAAGACCGCCTGCTGATGGAACAGATGCCTCATCAGCTGGTGGAAGGCATGCTGATCAGTGCTTTTGCGCTGAAAGCGTACCGTGGATATATCTTCCTGCGCGGTGAGTATATCGAAGCGGCAGTGCATCTGCGGCGGGCGATTGAAGAAGCCAAAGCGGCGGGGTATCTGGGTGAAAATATTCTGGGGACCGGTTTCAGTTTCGAACTTATCGTTCATACCGGCGCCGGGCGTTACATCTGTGGTGAAGAAACCGCCCTGATCAACTCCCTGGAAGGGCGGCGGGCGAACCCCCGTTCCAAGCCGCCGTTCCCGGCCTCTGCCGGGGTCTGGGGGAAACCGACCTGCGTTAACAACGTCGAAACGCTCTCTAATGTGCCGGCAATCCTCGCTAACGGAGTCGACTGGTACAAAGGCATCTCCGGCAGTGAAGATGCAGGCACCAAGATGATGGGCTTCTCCGGCCGGGTTAAGTACCCGGGCGTGTGGGAGCTGCCTTTCGGGGTCACGGCGCGGGAAATCCTGGAAGATTATGCCGGAGGGATGCGGGACGGGTTGCGTTTCAAAGCCTGGCAGCCAGGCGGTGCCGGGACGGATTTTCTGACCGAAAGCCACCTGGATCTGCCGATGGAGTTTGCCAGCATCGGTAAAGCCGGCAGTCGCCTGGGCACCGCTCTGGCGATGGCGGTAGATCACGAAATTAATATGGTGTCACTGGTCCGTAACCTGGAAGAATTTTTTGCAAGGGAATCCTGTGGCTGGTGTACGCCCTGCCGGGACGGATTGCCCTGGAGTGTCAAAATTCTGCGGGCGCTGGAACAGGGCAAGGGGCAGCCTGGCGATATCGAAACGCTGCTGCAGTTGTGTCGTCAACTGGGGCCGGGGAAAACCTTCTGCGCCCACGCGCCGGGAGCGGTCGAACCGCTGCAAAGCGCCATCAAATATTTTCGTGAAGAGTTTGAAGCAGGTATTGCACCACAGGTGTTCGGGAATGTCCGCAGTATTGCGGGGATCCAGCCTAACCTTTTGAAAGCACGCTGGTAACTGAGTCGCTCTTATCGCAATCGCGGTCAGAGCCGGTTGACCAACAAAAATTATAAGTACTGTGTCTAACGCTCGTGCCGGCACGAGCCTTACGGAAGCATGTTCACTATGGCTACAATCCATGTAGACGGTAAAGAATATGAAGTAAACGGGGCAGACAATCTGTTACAGGCGTGTCTGTCACTGGGGCTGGATATTCCTTATTTTTGCTGGCACCCGGCGCTGGGCAGCGTGGGTGCCTGCCGCCAGTGTGCGGTTAAGCAATATCAGAATGCCGAAGATACCCGTGGACGTCTGGTCATGTCCTGCATGACGCCCGCGGCGGACGGTACTTTCATCTCTATTGACGATGGTGAAGCAAAAGAATTTCGTGAAAGTGTGGTGGAATGGTTAATGACGAACCATCCGCACGACTGCCCGGTGTGTGAAGAGGGGGGTAACTGCCACCTTCAGGATATGACCGTGATGACCGGCCACAGCTTCCGGCGTTACCGTTTTACGAAACGGACCCATCAGAATCAGGATCTGGGGCCGTTTATCTCTCACGAAATGAACCGCTGTATAGCCTGTTATCGCTGTGTCCGTTACTACAAAGATTATGCCGGCGGTACAGATCTTGGCGTGTATGGCGCGCACGATAATGTCTATTTCGGACGCCCGCAGGACGGCACACTGGAAAGTGAGTTTTCCGGTAATCTGGTGGAAGTCTGTCCGACCGGGGTCTTTACCGATAAAACCCATTCTGAACGCTACAACCGTAAGTGGGATATGCAGTTTGCGCCAGGCATCTGTCAGCAATGCAGCGTGGGTTGTAATACCAGTCCCGGCGAGCGCTACGGGGAGTTACGGCGCATTGAAAACCGCTTTAATGGCAGCGTAAACCACTATTTTCTGTGTGACCGTGGCCGCTTTGGTTACGGATATGTCAATCTGAAAGACCGGCCTCGCCACCCCTGGCAACGCCGGGGTGACCATCTGCTGACGATGGATGCCGGACAGGCAGTGAACGCGGTAGCGGATGTGCTGCGTCAGGCCGGAAACGTGGTCGGCATCGGTTCGGCGCGGGCCAGCATCGAAAGTAATTTTGCGTTACAGCAACTGGTGGGAGCAGAAAACTTTTCCACCGGGATGGCCGGCCAGGAACATCAGAATGTGATGCAGGTGCTTCAGGTACTGCGTGAAAGCGGTATATATACGCCGTCGCTGCGGGAGATTGAAGACTATGATGCCATCCTGGTGCTCGGGGAGGATCTGACGCAGGTCGGCGCCCGTGTCGCGCTTTCGGTACGTCAGGCCGTGAAAGGTAAAGCCCGTGAGATGGCGGCAGCCCAGAAGGTGGCGGACTGGCAGATCGCGGCCATCCTGAATATTGGTCAGCATGCGAAACATCCGCTGTTTATCACCCATGTCGATGAAACCCGGCTGGATGATATTGCGGCCTGGAGTTACCGTGCCCCGGTGGCGGAGCAGGCCCGCGTCGGATTTGCGATTGCCCATGCCATCGACAGCGCAGCACCGGCCGCAGAAGGTCTTGATAGCGCGCTGGCAGGCAAACTGGATGTAGTGGTACAGGCGCTGACCGGTGCGAAGAAACCGTTGATTATTTCCGGAACCCACGCCGGGTCATCCGCCATGATTGAGGCGGCGGCAAATGTGGCGCGGGCGCTGAAAAATACCGGCGCAGAGGTCGGGCTAACCCTGCTGGTACCTGAGGCCAACAGCCTGGGTCTGGCGATGCTGGGCGGACAGCCTATTGAGCCGGTACTGGAGAAGCTGCGCCGCGGTGAAGCCGATGCGGTCGTGATTATGGAAAATGACCTTTACCGTCATGCCCCCCGGGCGCTGGTCGATGAGGCCCTGAGTGTCTGCCGGCAGGTCGTGGTGGTAGATCACCAGCAGACGGCGACGCTGGAAAAAGCCGGCTTCGTGTTACCTGCCGCCAGCTTTGCTGAAGCTGACGGCACCCTGGTGAACAACGAGGGCCGGGCGCAACGTTTCTTCCAGGTATTTGATCCGGCTTTCTACGACAACACGGTGCTGATTTCTGAAAGCTGGCGCTGGCTGCACTCACTGAAGGCAGTGCTGGAAAGCCGTAAAACCGACTGGTCACAGCTGGATCATGTGATCGAATCCGTGATTGTGCAGCAGCCGCAACTCGCCGCTATCAGGGATGCGGCTCCCGATGCGGCTTTCCGGGTCCGCGGTCAGAAACTGGCCCGTTCGCCCCATCGCTCCAGCGGCCGTACGGCGATGCGTGCCAATATCAGTGTGCATGAACCGCGCCAGCCTCAGGACAAAGACACCATGTTCGCTTTTTCCATGGAGGGGAATAACCAGCCGGAGGCACCACGCTCGCAGGTGCCTTTCGCCTGGGCTCCGGGCTGGAACTCGCCTCAGGCCTGGAACAAGTTTCAGGATGAAGTGGGCGGACATCTGCGACACGGGGATCCGGGGGTCAGGCTGATTGAGCCTGCTGCAGGACAACTTCCCTGGTTCCCGGTACCGGCTCCGCGTGACCCTGAGGGCTGGCAGGTTGCACCACTGTATCGTCTGTTCGGCAGTGACGAATTATCACAGCGTTCAGCCGTTTTCCGTGAACGCATGACCGATGCCGTCGTGGTACTCCATCCGTCAGATGCCGCCAGCCTGGGAATCAATGAAGGGGCCCGGCTGGAACTGCAATGTTGCGGAGAAACGCTGGTGTTACCGGTCCGGTTTTCTGCTCAGTTGCCTGCAGGACAGATAGGGCTGCCCTTAGGCCTGCCGGGGATCCCGCCGTACCTGTCCGGTGCAACCATTGATAAACTGCAGGAGGCAGCGCAATGAGCTGGTTTACACCTGAAGCGGAAGCGGTCATTGTCCAGGTCATTAAATCGGTGGTGATCCTGCTGGTCGTGGTGGTCTGCGGGGCTTTTATGAGTTTTGCAGAGCGCCGGTTGCTTGGTTTGTTCCAGAATCGCTACGGGCCAAACCGTGTCGGCTGGGGGGGATCACTGCAGCTTGCCGCAGACATGATTAAAATGTTCTTCAAAGAAGACTGGGTGCCGCCCTTTACCGATCGCGTCATCTTTACCCTGGCCCCGGTGATCGCCTTTGTGGCACTGCTGCTGGCTTTTGCCATTATTCCGGTTGCGCCAGGCTGGATGGTGACCGACCTGAATATCGGCTTACTGTTCTTCCTGATGATGGCCGGGCTGGCGGTGTATGCGGTGCTGTTCGCCGGCTGGTCGAGTAATAATAAATACTCGCTGCTGGGGGCAATGCGTGCCTCTGCCCAGACCCTGAGTTATGAAGTTTTTCTGGGGCTTTCTCTGATGGGCGTGGTGGCGCAGGCGGGATCTTTCAATATGTCTGATATCGTCAACAGTCAGGCCCATTTGTGGAATATCATCCCGCAGTTCCTTGGCTTTATTACCTTCTGTATTGCCGGGGTGGCTGTCTGTCACCGCCATCCGTTTGACCAGCCCGAAGCCGAGCAGGAACTGGCCGATGGTTATCATATCGAATATGCCGGGATGAAGTTCGGGTTGTTCTTTGTCGGTGAATATGTGGCGATTACGACCGTCTCCGCGCTGATAGTGACGTTATTTTTCGGCGGCTGGCTTGGCCCCTGGTTACCTCCCTTCGTCTGGTTTGCCATCAAAACCGGCTTCTTCATGATGATGTTTATTCTGATCCGTGCCGCGCTGCCTCGTCCGCGCTATGACCAGGTCATGTCGTTCGGCTGGAAAGTCTGTTTGCCGTTGACGTTGTTGAATCTGCTGGCGACCGCCGCAGTGATTCTGTTCAACGCGCAGTAAGGAGTAGCACCGTGAAAATAAAAGAAATTGCGACAGGCTTTGCGACCCAGGTACGGAGTATCTGGATGATAGGGATGCACGCCTTTGCTAAACGTGAAACACAAATGTATCCGGAGGAACCGGTATATCTGCCCCCGCGCTATCGGGGACGGATTGTGCTGACCCGGGATCCGGACGGCGAAGAACGCTGTGTGGCCTGTAATCTGTGCGCGGTAGCCTGTCCGGTGGGATGTATTTCCCTGCAAAAAGCGGAGATGGCTGACGGACGCTGGTATCCCGAGTTTTTTCGTATCAACTTCTCGCGTTGCATCTTTTGTGGCCTTTGCGAAGAAGCCTGTCCGACCACGGCTATCCAGTTAACGCCCGATTTCGAACTGGGTGAATTCAGGCGTCAGGATCTGGTGTACGAAAAAGAGGACTTACTGATTTCAGGACCAGGCAAATATCCGGAATATAACTTTTATCGTATGGCCGGTATGGCAATCACCGGTAAAGAGAAAGGCTCCGCCGAAAACGAAGCCAAACCTATCGACGTTAAAGGCTTATTACCCTAAGGAGTCGGGCATGGAATTCGCGTTTTACTTTTGCGGGGCGGTGGCAGTGTTAACCACACTCAGGGTGATTACTCATACGCATCCTGTGCACGCCTTACTGTATCTGATCATCTCCTTACTGGCCGTGGCCGGGGTCTTTTTCTCCCTGGGGGCTTATTTTGCCGGTGCGCTGGAAATCATCGTCTATGCCGGTGCCATTATGGTGTTGTTCGTCTTTGTGGTGATGATGCTGAATCTGGGCAAGGCTCAGCAAAAGCAGGAGCAGGAATGGCTGAAACCCTCACTGTGGATCGGTCCTGGTGTCATCGCGTTATTGTTACTGATAGCGATGATCCATGCGATCAGCACCATTAATGATCAGGGGATCGACGGAACCGTGATCGCCGCCAAAGCGGTGGGGATCAGTCTGTTTGGACCGTATGTCCTGGCCGTGGAACTGGCATCGATGCTGCTGCTGGCGGGGGTGGTCGTTGCCTACCACATTGGCCGTGAAGAACGCCGTGGTGAAGTATTAAGTAACCTTACAGATGACTCAGTACAGGCTAACAGGGAGGAACAGATATGATACCTCTGCAACACGGACTGATCCTTGCGGCAATTCTTTTTGTGCTCGGGCTGACCTCGCTGATCGTCCGGCGTAATCTGCTGTTTATGCTGATTGGTCTGGAAATCATGATCAACGCCGCTGCGCTGGCGCTGGTGGTGGCGGGAAGTTACTGGGGGCAGGCTGACGGTCAGGTGATGTATATTCTGGCGATCAGTCTCGCCGCGGCAGAAGCCAGCATCGGGCTGGCGTTATTGCTGCAATTACATCGTCGTCGTCAGACCCTGAATATCGATTCAGTGAGTGAGATGCGCGGATGAACCTTCTCTATTTAACTATTTTATTGCCACTACTGGGTTTCCTGTTGCTGGCATTCTCCCGCGGTCGCTGGTCAGAAAATGTCTCTGCCACGGTGGGGATCGGGTCTGTCGGACTGGCAGCCCTGGTGACCCTGTATGCCGGCATCGATTTTTTTGCACACGGGCAGGCGCTTTATCAGCAACCGCTCTGGACCTGGATGCAGGTCGGGCAGTTCAATATTCAGGTCAGCCTGACGCTGGATGGACTGTCGATGACCATGTTATCGGTAGTGACCGGGGTGGGCTTTCTGATCCATATGTTTGCCTCCTGGTATATGCGCGGTGAAGAAGGGTATTCCCGTTTCTTCGCCTATACCAACCTGTTTATCGCCAGTATGGTCGTTCTGGTACTGGCGGATAACCTGATGCTGATGTATCTGGGCTGGGAAGGGGTAGGGCTGTGCTCTTATCTGCTGATTGGTTTCTATTACACCAATCCGGATAACGGTAAAGCTGCGATGAAAGCATTTATCATCACCCGCATCGGGGATGTCTTTCTCGCCATTGGCCTGTTCATCCTCTACAACCAACTGGGTACGCTGAATTTCCGTGAGATGGCCGCCCTGGCATCGGAGCAGTTTGCCGCCAATAATCACCTGCTGGCGTGGGCAACCCTGATGTTGCTGGGCGGTGCGGTCGGTAAATCGGCACAGTTACCTCTGCAAACCTGGCTTGCGGATGCGATGGCGGGGCCGACCCCGGTCTCTGCATTGATCCATGCGGCAACGATGGTCACCGCCGGTGTCTATCTGATTGCCCGTACGCATGGGTTGTTCCTGCTGACGCCGGAAATTCTGCATCTGGTCGGGATTATCGGGGCCATTACGCTGGTGCTGGCAGGATTTGCGGCACTGGTTCAGACAGATATCAAACGGGTACTCGCCTATTCGACCATGAGCCAGATAGGCTATATGTTCCTGGCCTTAGGGGTTCAGGCCTGGGATGCAGCGATTTTCCACCTGATGACCCACGCTTTTTTCAAAGCGTTGTTGTTCCTCTCGTCCGGCTCCGTCATCCTGGCGTGTCATCACGAGCAGAACATATTCAAAATGGGCGGCCTGCGTAAGCGTATCCCGTTGGTCTACACCTGCTTCCTGGTCGGGGGGGCCGCGTTATCGGCATTACCGATCATTACGGCCGGTTTCTACAGTAAAGATGAAATCCTCTATGGTGCGATGGTCAACGGCCATCACCTGCTGCTGATAGCGGGTCTGGTCGGGGCGTTCCTGACGTCGATCTATACCTTCCGGATGATTTTCATCGTCTTCCATGGAGAAGAAAAAATTAAGGCCCATGCCGGCAAAGGGATCACTCACCATTTACCGTTACTGGTACTTCTGGTGTTGTCGACCTTTATCGGGGCGCTGATCACACCGCCTCTGCAGGGCGTGTTACCGGATACCGGCACCGGGGAGGCCGGTAAAGCTGCGCTGGAAATCACCTCCGGGGTCGTGGCGGTGGCCGGCATTGTGATAGCGGCATTGTTATGGCTGGGGCGCAGAACACTGGTTACTGCCGTGGCTGCCAGTGCGCCCGGACGCTTTCTTTCCCGCTGGTGGTTTGCTGCCTGGGGCTTTGACTGGCTCTATGACCTGGTGTTTGTCAAAAGCTTCCGGGGTATCGCCTGGCTATTGAAATCGGATCCATTCAACGCCTTGATCGATCTGCTGGGTACCACCTCGCGGGCAGCAGGCAGGGCACTTGCAGTGAGTGAGAACGGGTATCTGCGCTGGTATGTCGCCTCCATGGGCATTGGTGCAGTCGTGGTGCTGGCGTTAATGCTGGTGGTTTGAGGTGAGCGGAAAAGAGCAGGGTGCAGACACTTCTGTTTTTCGATGCTTGATAAATTTCCGCGGTGGCATGACTGCCGCGGATCACTAAAAGGGAACCTAACGCCGTGTTACTACCTTGGCTAATTATCCTCCCCTTCGTCGGCGGCTTGCTCTGCTGGCTGGCTGAACGCTTAGGCGTCAGAGCACCACGCTGGATAGCGTTGCTGACCATGGGGTTAACGCTGGTCCTTTCCTTGTTACTCTGGTCACAGGGAGGGTATTCATTCACTCAGGCTGCGGGCATTCCGCAGTGGCAATCGTCTTTCTCTGTTCCCTGGATCCCTGCGTTCGGCATCAGCGTTCATCTGGCGATCGATGGCCTGTCGTTGCTGATGGTCGTGCTGACCGGTCTGCTGGGGGTGATGGCCGTTCTCTGTTCCTGGAACGAAATTCAGAAGTATCAGGGGTTCTTTCATCTGAACCTGATGTGGATCCTGGGCGGGGTGATCGGCGTTTTCCTGTCCGTTGATCTGTTTCTGTTCTTCTTCTTCTGGGAACTGATGCTGGTCCCGATGTACTTTCTGATAGCCCTCTGGGGACATAAAGCCTCGGACGGTAAAACACGGATTTCGGCAGCCACCAAGTTCTTTATTTATACCCAGGCATCCGGGCTTATCATGCTGATTGCTATCCTCGGACTGGTGATGGTGCATTACCAGGCGACAGGCGTCTGGACCTTTGACTACGAACAATTGCTGCATACGCCGATGTCTTCGACGGTGCAGTACTTGCTGATGCTGGGTTTCTTTATCGCTTTTGCGGTGAAAATGCCGGTTGTCCCCTTACATGGCTGGTTGCCGGATGCGCACAGTCAGGCTCCGACCGCAGGCTCGGTTGATCTGGCCGGTATTTTGCTGAAGACCGCAGCCTATGGTCTGTTGCGCTTCAGCCTGCCGTTATTTCCACAGGCATCCGCAGAGTTTGCTCCGATCGCCATGGGGCTGGGACTGCTGGGGATTTTCTACGGGGCCTGGATGGCGTTCTCCCAAACGGATATCAAGCGCCTGATCGCCTACAGTTCGGTTTCACATATGGGTTTTGTGATGATTGCCATCTATACCGGCAGTCAGCTGGCCTTTCAGGGCGCTGTCGTACAGATGATTGCCCATGGTCTCTCTTCTGCGGCGCTGTTTATTCTCTGTGGTCAGCTTTACGAGCGACTGCATACCCGCGATATGCGTCTGATGGGCGGATTGTGGTCGCGTATCAAATGGTTACCGGGGCTTTCACTGTTCTTTGCGGCAGCGAACCTTGGCATGCCGGGCACCGGAAACTTTGTCGGCGAATTTATGATCCTGACCGGCGGTTTCCGCACGGTACCGGCCATCATTGTGATTGCGACGTTCGGACTGGTATTTGCTTCGGTGTACTCTCTAATCATGATACAGCGGGCATATTATGGTGCGCCTCAATCCCCGGCACCGCTGCGGGGGTTGTCTGTGCGTGAGTTTACGATGATTCTGGTACTGGTGGTGCTGCTGGTTCTGTTGGGGGTTTACCCGCAACCGATTCTGGATACCTCAAATGCTGCGATGAGTAATATTCAGCACTGGTTTACCGTTTCAACTTCTATGACAAGGCCGTGATCCGCCATGACAATTACTACTGAACAATTGATTGCACTGCTCCCCCTGTTAATCACCGGATTAACCGTGGTGGTCGTGATGCTGTCTATTGCGTGGCGACGTAATCACTTTGTGAACGCTACGCTGACAGTCATTGGTCTTAATATCGCGCTGGTGTCTCTGTGGTTCAGCGGCCATAGCGGAGGAGCAGACGTTACCTCTCTGTTACGGGTGGATGGCTACTCGGTATTTTACAGTGCGCTGGTTATTCTGTCCGGGCTTGCGACCTGCACCTTCGCTTATCCCTGGCTGAAGTCTTTCAAAGACCACTGTGACGAGTTCTATCTGCTGGTCGCCATCGCCGTACTGGGGGGCATCGTACTGGCGAGTGCTGACCATCTGGCCTCACTGTTTATCGGTGTCGAGCTGCTTTCGTTGCCTCTGTTCGGTCTGGCAGGTTATGCCTTTCGCCACAAAGGCTCACTGGAAGCGGCGATCAAATATACCTTGCTGTCTGCCGCGGCTTCATCCTTCCTGCTGTTCGGTATTGCGCTGGTCTATGCCGGATGCGGGGAACTGACTTTTTCAGGACTGAGCCAGAGCATGACGGGAGCAGCACTGACATCACCTCTGATGCTGACCGGATTCGGAATGATCGTGATCGGTGTCGGGTTTAAACTGTCGCTGTTTCCATTCCATCTCTGGACACCGGATGTGTATCAGGGGGCGCCGGCGCCGGTATCCGCCTTCCTTGCCACCGGCAGTAAAATCGCTATTTTCGCTGTGGTGATGCGTCTGTTCCTGGACGTTCCGGTCAGCCAGAGCGAGGGAATGCGAACGGCGCTGGCCGTTATTGCTTTCGCCTCTATTCTGGCGGGCAACCTGATGGCACTGTCCCAGAGTAATATTAAACGGATGCTCGGCTACTCCTCTATCGCTCATATGGGCTATTTGATGGTGGCGCTGACGGCGGCGGCTTCGCATGAGTTATCGATCGAAACGGCCGGGGTGTATCTGGCGGGCTATCTGTTCAGCAGCCTCGGTGCCTTCGGCGTCGTCAGCCTGATGTCGGGCGCAGGCAATGAGGATGATACCGGTTCACTCTACTCTTACCGTGGATTGTTCTGGCACCGTCCGGTGCTTGCCGGGGTGATGGCAATGATGATGCTCTCCCTGGCAGGGATCCCTGCGACGCTCGGTTTTATCGGTAAGTTTTATGTGCTGGCTTCCGGTGTGCATGCCGGTTTGTGGTGGTTAACCGCCGCCGTGGTTGCCGGAAGTGCCATCGGGCTTTTCTATTATTTGCGTGTCACCGTCAGTCTGTTCCTGAGCGCACCAGGCTTACATCATCGGGATACGACTAACAGTTGGGGATATACTGCCGGCGGTATTGTCGTTCTGATCTCGGCAGTGCTGGTGTTATTACTGGGTGTTTACCCGCAACCGTTAATCTCGCTGGTCAGGCTGGCGCAGCCCTTACTGTAACCGGCTTACTTTGCGGTAACTGATTAAAAGGCCATGGGTTCCATGGCCTTTTTTATATCCGGAGGTGCCGGATAAAATGCTATCGGTCCTGACCCCGAAACCTGACCCCGAAACCCGAAACCCGAAACCCGAAACCCGAAACCCGAAACCCGAAACCCGAAACCCGAAACCCGAAACCCGAAACCCGAAACCCGAAACCCGAAACCCGAAACCCGAAACCCGAAACCCGAAACCCGAAACCCAAACCTGACCCCGAAACCCAAACCCAAACCCAAACCCAAACCCAAACCCAAACCCAAACCCAAACCCAAACCCGAACCCGAACCCGAACCCGAACCCGAACCCGAACCCGAACCCGAACCCGAACCCGAACCCGAACCCGAACCCGAACCCGAACCCCTAAGCGATGAAGGATGAACAGATGAACCCGAAACCCGGATGATGATTTTTCTGGCTCCGTATTTCTTGCCTGAGTCTGTAACGTTACCTGGTCTGGCGTGGGTGTTATCTTTTACCCGCCAGTGTATCTGTCTGAGGTTTTCCCGATGTCCGGTAAATTGCGGGATGTGGCTCGATGACAGGATGGTTATCCGGGAGAGGGCCAGGGCGTGCCCCGGGCGGGTCGTTTATTTCAGGTATTGCAAACGCAGTATCTGTTGCATACGCCTTACCGCGTAACGACTCTCTTCCGGTATCGGTATTATGTGGTCTGGCGGACAGTGCGTTAACCGGTATTTTCCAGGGCTGTGGTTTACTGCTACAGTCATCAGCAGACAGATGCGGAGCGGGACGGTTGATTACCCGGATAATGAAACCCGCCGTAAAACAGGGAAAAAACATGCAGCCAATGATCTGGAAAGATTACCACCATACTGAATTACCGGTCGCAGAGTGTTATCAGATGCTGGCATTGCGTAATCAGGTCTTTATTGTTGAGCAACAATGCCTTTATCAGGATATCGATGGCGAGGATCTGCGGGGGGATAACCGTCATTTACTCGGGTTTCGTGACGGTGTGCTGGTGGCTTATGCACGGATCCTGGTGACAGAAGAGGCCCCGCAGGAAGTCAGCATCGGGCGGGTCATTGTCGCTCCGGCGGCACGCGGGCAGGGGCTTGCTTATCTGTTGCTCGACAAACTGCTGGAAAGTTGCAGGCTTCACTTTACTGCGCTGCCGGTACACTTATCCGCTCAGGCACATTTGCAGGCATTTTATGCCGGCAGGGGATTTGTGGCAGAAGGGGAGATTTATCAGGAAGACGGGATTGACCACATCACAATGAGGTTAAAAAAATAACGGAGCCCGCAGGCTCCGTCGGTGATGATCAGCCAGCGCTCATCTGGCGATCATCCACATATTTCCGCTGATCGGCTGCCGGCGGAACATACTGATACATCCAGGTTTCGCTAAGAGTCTCACCTTTCGTACGCAGGAACAGACGCATATTCACCGGTGCCGTTGAATCACTGTCCGGATACCAGTCAAACAGGATCCGGTACGCGTTCAGAGGTTCAACATACAGTATTTCAACCTGTTTAAAGGTTCCGGAGGAAACGGTGATCACCGGTTCAATACCTTTCGGGGCTGCGGCTTTCAGGTCTCCGCCCACAAAGTCGATAGCAAAGCGACGGCACCAGACTTCCGGAAAGTGTTCACCCGGTGCCCAGCCTTCAGGGAAGCCGCCGATACCTGTGCGCGTCGCACCGACACGGGCGAGAGAGCTTTCCACCGGTGGCAGGCTGCTCCAGTAGAGTTTGTACTCAAAACTGAGAGTATTGCCGGCTTTCACCGGGGTCTGCGGTTGCCAGAAACAGACAATGTTATCCAGTGTTTCGCCCGTTGTCGGGATCTCCATCAGATTGATGGCCCCTTTCCCCCATTGACCAACAGGCTCTACCCACAGGCTTGGCCGTTTGTCATACCAGCCAATAACGTCCTGGTAATCAGAGAAGTCATGATCAAGCTGTAACAGACCAAAACCACGAGGGTTTTCGTCGCTGAAGCTGTTAAAGGTCAGACGTTGCGGGTTATTCAGCGGCCGGGCAATCCATTCACCTTTACCTGTCCACATGGCCAGGCGATCTGAGTCGTGAATTTGCGGGTGATAAGTGTTACACATCCGGCGATCGTTGGTACCGCAGCTGAACATACTGGTCATCGGAGCAATACCCAGTTGTTCTATATCTTTACGCGCATACAGACTGTTTTCCACGGTCATGACGACCCGGTCTTTATCGCAGTCAATGGTGAATTTGAAAGCACCGGTCAGACTGGCTCCGTCCAGCAGCGCATACACTACAAAAGTGGTGTCCTGAGGTTTGGGTGTCTCAAACCAGAACGCGGTGAAGTCAGGAAATTCTTCATGGTTAGTGAAGGTATCAATGGCGACGCCACGAGCGGATAAACCGTACTGATAGGTATCATCGACCGCCCGGAAATAGCTGGCGCCGAGAAAAGAAACGATATCTCTGCGGGCCAGTTCCGGTTTTTTGAAGACACGGAATCCGGCAAAACCGAGATCGGTCTTGCCGGTCAGCTGTCCGACGTCGACATGAGCATCATTGTAATTAAACAGTTCAGGACGGAAATGTACTTCTCTGGCTTCATGTGTTGCGGAATCGACAGAGAACATCCGGATACGGCGTTTGAAGCCCATCCCGACATGGAAGAACTGCACATCCAGCTCACGATCGGGGACGTTGTTCCACAGAGAATGACTGGTATCATACTGTATGGCGTTGTAGTCCTGGGGGGTAAGGTTAGCCAGGGTTTCTGGCAACGGACCCGGCGCGCCAGCCCAGGGTTTTTTAGCCAGCGCTGAAGCCTGTTGCTTCAGCTGACTGAAATCGAATTTTCTGGCGGTACCATCAGCGATACCATCGGCCGCCCAGGCCTGGTTTGCCAGCAGTGAAGATAAACCTGTCATAGAACCAAGAGCCGAGACAGCCATCGTGCCTTTAATAAACTTTCTGCGATTCATGCCGGAAACATATCCTCTGTTGTTAAAGTGTAGAGTGGCTGTGGGAAGCGTTCTCCGGTCACTGTGCCGGTAAACGCCATTCCTATATTACGACAGAGCACCCTCGCTAAAATTCACTGTTAAGAAATTTATCAGATTAATCAGTGAAGCGATGCTTTTTCGTGATCATGGAACAGAAATTTTATTCTAATTGTCGCGGAGTGTTAGCAGAAAATTCCGGGTGAGACGGTCAGTGAGGAGCGTGGCCCGGGTCTTTATGATTATTTTTGCCTGTCATTGTCAGGCCAATAGCTGAAATGCGTCGCCGGTGGTATTTTAAGTAACAGACGCTTTTTTATTTTTCCGGTCAGAGGGTTAACATATGTCCGGCCGGTGCCCGCCCTTGATACAGGAGCTGCACGTGAAGATAGAGATGTTATCAACCGGTGATGAAGTCCTCTACGGACAGATTACAGATACTAATGCCAGCTGGCTGGCAGAAACCCTGTTTTCACAAGGTCTGGTGATGACACACCGTTCCACCGTCGGGGACTCTCTGGACTCTCTGGTTGAGGAACTGACACAACGCAGCCAGGTGGCGGATATCCTGATTGTGAACGGTGGTCTGGGGCCGACCAGCGATGACTTAAGTGCCCTGGCCGCAGCGACGGCCTGTGGCGTACCACTGGAAATGAATCAGCAATGGCTGGCACATATTGAAGATTTCTTTAGTCAGCGCGGGCAGCCAATGGCACCGCAGAATCGCAAACAGGCCGAAATTCCGCAATCGGCGGAACTGATTGATAACCGCGCAGGGACTGCCTGCGGTTTCAGCGTCATGCTCAATGGATGCCGGATATTCTTTACTCCCGGAGTCCCTTTTGAGTTTAAGATCATGGTAACCGAACAGATCCTGCCACGCCTGAAAAAACAGTTCAGCCTGCCGGAACCTCCCCTTTGTCTGCGTATGACCACCTTCGGCCGCGGTGAAAGCTCACTGGCCGCGATGCTGGAAGATTATCCGCTTCCGAATGGGGTGACTATCGGCTACCGGGCGGCCATGCCGGTGGTTGAAATCAAACTGACGGGACCGCAACGTCTGAAAGCGCCGATGGAGGCCTTATGGCAACAGATCCGCGAAGCTCTCAATGAGTGGATCCTGTTCGAAGGAACGCAAGGCCTGCCTGCGCAACTGGCGACTCTGCTTGCACAGCGCGGACTCTCTCTGGCCGTCAGTGAAATGTATACGGCCGGATTAGTACACTGGCAACTGGCCGGTGCAGCTGTCCCGCTCAGGGGAGGAGAGTTACCGGTTTCTGTACCTGAAACATTGGCTCAGCTGGGTGAGCGTGCCGCAGCACTGGCCCGGAAGTCAGGGGCTGAACTGGCACTGGTGATCGGCGGACTGGATAATGAAACGCTGGGCGTCGCATTGATGACCCCGGAAGGGATTCAGGCTGAACGATTAACCTTTAACAGTCGCCGTCATTCGCTTGCCATGCGTCAGGAACTGATCAGTACTGTGGCAATGAACAGGCTGCAACGCTGGCTACAGGGGAAATCAGCCCCGCTATCTTATAGCTGGCTGGAAGTCAGTGAACGGTTCCCCCGGACGCCTGATACTGACCCGGAACCGGGGCAGTGATCGCCGTCCGTACAATATCCCGCCGGTTAAAGAGGGCAGGCTGACTGCCCGCCATAGTGCGGGGTATTTCACCGGGAAACACAACACGGGTGGGATCTATTTTCAGGTTTCCGGTCACTCTGCCGGTGAAGACTCAGCAGGAGCTGACGATCCGGGGAAAGGATGTACATGATACGGGGAATACACAAGACGGGTGGGATCTATTTTCAGGTTTCCGGTCACTCTGCCGGTGAAAACTCAGCAGGAGCTGACGATCCGGGGAAAGGATGTACATGATACGGGGAATACACAAGACGGGTGGGAGCGATTTTCAGGTTTCCGGTCACTCTGCCGGTGAAGACTCAGCAGGAGCTGACGATCCGGGGAAAGGATGTACATGATACGGGGAATACACAAGACGGGTGGGATCTATTTTCAGGTTCCCGGTCACTCTGCCAGTGAAGACTCTGCATTGAACTGACAGGCAGGGACGCATCTATCAGACCACAACGACAGACGCCGGGGAAGCGAAACATTATCTCCGCCCCGGCGACAGAATTACAGCTCCAGCTCGATATCGCCGACCGGCTGACAGCAGCAGGGCAGGATCTCTCCCTGCTGGATAAACGCCAGCGGCTGGCTGCGATAACAGACCTGGCCTTTGCACAGCTTAACCCGGCAGGAACCGCAATAACCTTCACGGCACTGATACTCCACCGCCAGCTGGTGCGCTTCGAGCGCACACAGCAGATTAGGGTGTTCACTCTCCACACATTCCAGCTGCTGGCCGGAATGGGTGAGCGTTACGGTAGCAGATTTGCCGCTCATGGTTACAGCTGGAAGTCGTTGAAATCGTCGGCCCCGACTTCAGAATCAATCTGACCTACTAAATACGAGCTGACTTCCACTTCCTGTGGGGCAACCTGGACGTTGTCGGAGACCAGCCATGAATTAATCCATGGGATCGGGTTGGAACGGGTCTGGAACGGCAGATCCAGTCCGACGGCATGCATACGAATATTAGTAATATATTCGATATACTGGCACAGAATATCTTTGTTCAGGCCGATCATCGAACCATCACGGAACAGGTATTCTGCCCACTCTTTCTCCTGGATAGCCGCCTTTTTAAACAGTTCATAACACTGTTGCTGGCATTCCGCGGCAATTTCTTTCATTTCCGGGTCATCTTCACCGCTACGCATCAGGTTCAGCATATGCTGGGTACCGGTCAGATGCAGTGCTTCATCGCGGGCAATCAGACGGATGATTTTAGCATTACCTTCCATCAGCTCACGTTCAGCAAAGGCAAATGAGCAGGCGAAGCTGACATAAAAGCGGATAGCTTCCAGCGCATTGACGCTCATCAGACACAGGTAGAGTTGCTTTTTCAGGTTACGCAGGCTGACCACAACCTCTTTACCCGCCACCTGATGAGTTCCTTCACCCAGTAAGTGCCAGTAATTGGTCATCTGGATCAGGTCATCATAGTAACCGGTGATGTCTTCCGCACGTTTCAGGATCTGTTCGTTGGTGACGATATCGTCGAATACCAGCGCCGGATCATTAACGATATTACGGATGATATGGGTGTAAGAGCGGGAGTGGATCGTCTCTGAAAATGACCAGGTTTCAATCCAGGTTTCCAGTTCCGGAATCGACACCAGCGGCAGTAAGGCCACGTTCGGGCTACGTCCCTGGATAGAATCCAGCAAGGTCTGATATTTCAGGTTGCTGATAAAAATGTGTTTTTCGTGTTCCGGCAACGACTGATAGTCGATTCGATCACGGGCAACGTCCACTTCTTCAGGACGCCAGAAAAAGGACAGTTGCTTTTCGATCAGTTTTTCAAAAATATCATATTTTTGCTGGTCATAACGGGCAACGTTGACCGACTGACCGAAAAACATCGGTTCTTTTAACTGATCGTTTTTGTTTTGTGAAAATGTAGTGTAGGCCATCAGGAAACATCCGATTCATACAGGCTGACGTTTCAGCGGTTAACTAAAGCCAGGGGCAAACAGCAAGCCCCTGGCGGAAAGGGTTAAATCTTGCAGGCGCCGCCTTCACAACCATCGTCGGCTGGCGCAAGATCGTCCTGAGAATCCTCTGCACCATCACGGGTGTTCTGGTAATAGAGGGTTTTTACGCCAAATTTATAAGCTGTCAGCAGGTCTTTCAGCAGCTGCTTCATCGGCACCTTACCGTTAGGGAAACGGGTAGGGTCGTAGTTGGTATTTGCAGAGATCGACTGGTCGACAAATTTCTGCATCAGCCCGACCAGTTGCAGGTAACCGTCATTCGAAGGCATATCCCACAGCAGTTCGTACTGATCTTTCAACGCATCATAATCCGGAACGACCTGACGCAGGATCCCGTCTTTCGAGGCCTTGATACTGACATGACCACGAGGAGGTTCAATGCCATTAGTCGCGTTTGAAATCTGTGAAGATGTCTCAGAAGGCATCAGGGCAGATAACGTCGAGTTACGCAGACCGTGTTCTTTAATCGAGGATCTCAGTGCTTCCCAGTCCAGGTGCAATGGTTCATCACTGATCCCATCCAGATCCGCTTTATAGGTATCAATCGGTAGTACGCCGGCGGCATAGGTGGTTTCGCTGAACCACGGGCAGGCACCTTGCTCTTTCGCCAGTTCGTTCGAGGCTTTCAACAGATAGTACTGGATCGCTTCAAACGTTTTATGAGTCAGGTTATTGGCACTGCCATCAGAATAGCGTTTACCGTGTTTCGCCAGGTAGTAGGCAAAGTTAATCACACCGATACCCAGGGTACGGCGTCCCATGGCACCACGCTCGGCGGCAGGGATAGGGTAATCCTGATAATCCAGCAGGGCATCGAGTGCCCGTACCGCCAGAACGGAAAGTTCTTCCAGTTCACTGAGGTCGCTGATAGCCCCCAGGTTAAAGGCTGACAAGGTACAGAGCGCGATTTCACCGTTTTCGTCATTGACGTCGTTTAACGGACGGGTCGGCAGAGCAATTTCCAGGCACAGGTTAGACTGACGCACTGGCGCGATAGCCGGGTCAAACGGGCTGTGGGTATTACAATGGTCGACGTTCTGGATGTAGATACGTCCGGTCGAAGCACGTTCCTGCATCATCAGTGAGAACAGTTCCACCGCTTTAATACGCTGTTTACGGATGCTGCTGTCCTGCTCGTACTGCGTATACAGACGTTCAAATTCCGCCTGATCAGCAAAGAAGGCATCGTACAGACCAGGGACATCCGACGGGCTGAACAGGGTGATATCTTCACCTTTCAGCAGGCGCTGATACATGAGTTTGTTCAGCTGAACGCCATAGTCCATATGACGGACACGGTTACCCTCAACACCACGGTTATTCTTCAGGACCAGCAGGCTTTCAACTTCCAGATGCCATAACGGGTAGAAGAGTGTCGCTGCACCGCCACGCACACCGCCCTGAGAACAGGATTTTACGGCGGTCTGGAAATGCTTGTAGAACGGGATACATCCGGTATGGAAAGCTTCGCCACCACGGATCGGGCTGCCCAGTGCACGAATACGGCCCGCGTTAATACCGATACCGGCGCGCTGTGACACATATTTGACAATGGCACTGGAGGTGGCATTGATGGAATCCAGGCTGTCACCGCACTCAATCAGTACACAGGAGCTGAACTGACGGGTAGGGGTACGCACACCCGCCATGATAGGTGTCGGCAGAGAAATCTTGAAGGTGGAAACAGCATCATAGAAGCGCTTGATGTAGTCAAGACGCGTATCACGCGGATAGGCAGAAAACAGGCACGCTGCGACCAGCATATAAAGGAACTGGGCGCTTTCATAGATGTCACCGTTAACACGGTTCTGAACCAGGTACTTTCCTTCCAGCTGTTTAACCGCGGCATAAGAGAAGTTCATATCCCGCCAGTGATCGATAAAGCCGTCCATCAGGGCAAACTCTTCTTCACTATAATCTTCCAGCAGGTGAGCGTCGTATTTCCCGCGTTCGACCATGGACCGGACATGGGTCAGTAAGGCAGGTGGCTCAAACTGGCCGTAAGCCTTTTTACGCAGATGGAAAATAGCCAGCCGGGCAGCCAGATACTGGTAATCCGGTGCTTCACGCGAAATCAAGTCTGCTGCAGCTTTGATGATGGTTTCATGAATGTCGGAAGTTTTGATTCCGTCATAAAACTGGATGTGGGAGCGCAGCTCGACCTGAGAGACCGAGACATTCTGAAGACCTTCCGCTGCCCAATCGAGTACCCGGTGTATTTTATCGAGGTTGATTCGTTCCTGGCTTCCATCGCGTTTCGTGACGAGCAGACTTTGATTCATGTCGCGTTTACCTATCTATGCATGAGTATCAGTGAGTTATATATTTCGGGCACTTATGCACAGATTCTTCTTTGTGAATAAAACTGTGGATAAGCACTACATGTAGGGGGTGTTCAGAAAATATATAACAAGATAGGGTTTATTTTAGTGAGATCCTGCGACTTAACAAGCGAAAAAAATGATAGTAAAACGGGTTGTATTTTTCTGATTTTTTCGAAGCCCGCATGGTTCAAGGCATAAGATGATGTCAACGTTTTAGAGAAAAAATTTCTTTTTGCGATCGGTCGCCGGTTTTTCGTTCACAGCAGGGGTGCCGGGGAAAGTCCTGCTGTATAGCAGGGTGAAAAAAGAGACTAAAACCGGATTATTTTCCGGCAGGAAAATTTTGTCGGCCTGCCGGAAAAAATAAAAGTATAACACTCCACAGAAAAGGCAGGGTTATACCGGGCGGCTCGTATGGACCATATAATTGACATCAACGCCGTGGCCAAGGCGGAACCTGTTGGTCAGCGGATTATAATGAAGACCCGTCATCCCTTCTTCGCGCAGTGACGTTTCATCGACCCAGTTAAGTAATTCGGCCGGACGAATGAATTTTTTCACATCATGGGTACCGCGCGGCACCATACGTAACACATATTCCGCTCCAAATACGGCCATCAGCCAGGCCTTAGGGTTACGGTTAATGGTTGAGAAAAACACCTGGCCGCCCGGCTTAACCAGTTTTGCACAGGCATGGATAACAGACTGCGGGTCCGGAACGTGTTCCAGCATCTCCATGCAGGTCACCACATCGTACTGCCCGGCAAACTCCGCGGCATGTTCTTCAACGGTTTGCTGAATATAGTGGACGGTCACCCCGGTTTCCAGGGCATGCAGTCGGGCAACTTCTAACGGTTCGGCCCCCATGTCCAGCCCGGTGACATTGGCACCTTCGCGGGCCATGCTTTCGGCAAGAATGCCGCCGCCGCAACCGACATCCAGAACTTTTTTACCAAACAGGCCCTGGCTGTTCTGACTGATATAGCCCAGTCGCAGCGGGTTAATACGGTGCAGAGGTTTGAACTCACCTTCCAAATCCCACCAGCGGGAAGCGACGGCTTCAAATTTCGCAATTTCCTGGTGGTCGACATTCTGTGGTTTTTCCTGAGAAGGCATATTCATATCACTACTCCTGACAAAATTTTCCCGAGTATAAACGCTTACAGCGCTTGCGGCATCCCCCGTCTGCGCCCCGGGGTAACTAATATGACGCTGACGTTCACCGCAGGGCTGGTTTGTGATATGATTTGCGGCCTTAACAGTCGGCAATATCTAGAGGGATATCGGCTCCATGAGCGACTTAGCAAGAGAAATCACACCGGTTAATATCGAGGAAGAATTAAAAAATTCTTATCTTGATTATGCCATGTCGGTCATCGTTGGCCGTGCATTACCTGACGTCCGCGACGGACTTAAGCCTGTACACCGTCGTGTACTGTTCGCCATGAGCGAACTGGGTAATGACTGGAATAAAGCCTACAAAAAATCTGCCCGTGTTGTCGGGGATGTGATAGGTAAATATCACCCGCACGGTGATTCCGCCGTTTATGACACCATTGTCCGTATGGCTCAGCCTTTCTCACTGCGCTATATGCTGGTGGACGGGCAGGGTAACTTTGGTTCTATCGATGGCGACTCCGCGGCCGCCATGCGTTATACCGAAGTCCGTATGGCGAAAATTGCCCATGAACTGCTGGCAGACCTGGACAAAGAAACCGTTGATTTTGTACCTAACTATGATGGTACAGAACAGATCCCTGAAGTTCTGCCGACGAAAGTGCCTAATTTGCTGGTTAACGGTTCCTCCGGGATTGCGGTGGGGATGGCAACCAACATTCCTCCGCATAACCTGAATGAAGTGATTAACGGTTGTCTGGCCTATATTGATGATAATGAGATCACCGTTGAAGGCCTGATGGAACACATTCCGGGCCCGGACTTCCCGACGGCAGCTATCATCAATGGCCGTCGCGGTATCGAAGAGGCCTACCGCACCGGACGTGGCAAAATTTATATCCGCGGGCGGGGACAAGTCGAAACTGACGCCAAAACCGGCCGCGAAACGATTATCGTGCATGAAATTCCTTATCAGGTGAACAAAGCCCGCCTGATTGAAAAGATCGCAGAACTGGTTAAAGAGAAGCGAATCGAAGGGATCAGCGCGCTGCGTGACGAATCGGATAAAGACGGTATGCGTATCGTCATTGAGATTAAGCGTGATGCCGTCGGTGAAGTGGTATTAAACAACCTCTATTCACTGACGCAGTTACAGGTGTCTTTCGGTATCAATATGGTTGCTCTGCACCAGGGCCAGCCAAAAATTATGCCGCTGAAAGATATCCTGGAAGCCTTCGTGCGTCACCGCCGTGAGGTGGTGACCCGCCGGACCATCTTTGAGCTTCGCAAAGCCCGTGACCGTGCCCATATCCTGGAAGGTCTGGCGGTAGCACTGGCAAATATTGACCCGATTATCGAGTTAATTCGTCGTGCACCTTCGCCGGCGGAAGCCAAAGCTGGCCTGGTATCCACTCCGTGGCAACTGGGTAACGTCGCAGCAATGCTTGAAAAAGCCGGAGATGATGCTGCACGTCCGGAATGGCTGGCACCGGAATTCGGTATCCGTGACGGTGCGTACTACCTGACCGAACAGCAGGCGCAAGCGATTCTGGACCTTCGTCTGCAGAAGCTGACCGGAATGGAGCACGAGAAACTGCTGGATGAATATAAGCAGCTGCTGGACGAAATTGCCGCACTGATCTTTATCCTGCAGGACTCTGACCGTCTGATGGAAGTGATCCGTGAAGAACTGATGGCTGTCCGTGAACAATTTGGTGATAAGCGTCGTACCGAAATCACGGCAAACAGCGCGGATATTAATCTCGAAGACCTGATTAATCAGGAAGATGTGGTGGTTACGCTTTCACATCAGGGCTATGTGAAATATCAGCCTCTGACCGATTATGAAGCGCAGCGTCGTGGCGGGAAGGGCAAATCAGCGGCAAGGATCAAAGAAGAAGACTTTATTGATCGCCTGCTGGTCGCCAATACCCATGACACCATCCTCTGTTTCTCAAGCCGTGGTCGTCTCTACTGGATGAAGGTTTACCAGTTACCGGAAGCCAGCCGCGGGGCCCGTGGCCGGCCGATCGTTAACCTGCTACCACTGGAAGCGAACGAGCGTATTACTGCCATTCTGCCGGTACGTGAGTACTCAGAAGGACTGAACATCTTTATGGCGACCGCCAGCGGTACCGTGAAGAAAACCGCGCTCACCGAATTCAGCCGTCCGCGTAGCGCCGGGATCATTGCCGTTAACCTGCGTGATGATGATGAACTGATCGGTGTGGCACTGACTGACGGTAATGATGAAGCAATGCTGTTCTCGGCGGCCGGTAAGGTCGTCCGCTTCTCGGAACAGGCCGTCAGACCGATGGGCCGTACAGCGTCAGGTGTTCGTGGTATCCGGCTGGCCGAAAATGACCGGGTGGTATCACTGATCATTCCTCGTGAAGAGGGCGCGATCCTGACAGTGACGCAGAACGGTTACGGTAAACGTACTGCCAACAGCGAGTACCCGACCAAGTCCCGTGCGACTCAGGGGGTTATCTCTATCAAGGTGACAGAGCGTAACGGTCCGGTGATCGGAGCGGTACAGGTGGTCGACAGTGATCAGATTATGATGATCACCGATGCCGGGACTCTGGTACGTACCCGTGTTTCTGAAGTCAGTGTGGTTGGCCGTAATACTCAGGGTGTCATACTCATCCGTACGGCGGAAGATGAAAATGTCGTGGGTCTGCAACGTGTTGCTGAACCGGTCGAAGAAGATGAACTGGATGCGATCGACGGTACGGTCGCGGAAGGGGAAGACGAGATCGTTCAGGAAGCCGAACCGGATGACGATGCGGCACCGGAAGACCAGCAATAAGTCCGGCCTTCAGGTTACACCAGAGAGACACCCCTTAGCGGTGTCTCTTTTTTTTACCCATTCTCCACCGCTGACAATCACGACAACACGGCCCGGGTTGTGATAATCTTACTCCCTTCAGGGATGACTTTGGCGTTACAGTGATGACGTGCAGGGCACCTTTCCGTCATTGAATTATTCCAGGCTTACTGCAGTGAGTATCCTTTGAAATATCTCGTCTCTTTTCGTACCACATTACGTGTTTCCCGTTATCTTTTCCGGGTTCTGGCGCTGTTGCTCTGGTTACTCGGCGGGCTGCTGAGTGCCTTTTATTTGCTTAATGTGTTACATGAGAAAGAGTCCGATATCCGGGAACAACTGTCCGGCAATTTCAGCCAGGCGGCATGGTATGTTGCGCATACTAATGAAGCGATGCGCGAACTTAAGTACATTACCGAAGGCCAGCTTAACGAGACGCCTGACGGGAATACCTTCACTCTCAGTAGCGGGAATAAAGACTTCTCGCCTCAGTACTCCCCGTTGTTCAGTGATGATGATTGCAGCACGACCAGTGCTTCCTGGCGCTCGACCTTATCCACGATGGGCGGATTTATTCATTACTGGGAAAGCCAGTATGTTTCTTCGTATGAGATGAGTCGGATTTTTCTGCTGAATAATGGCAGCAATTGTCTGGCAACCTTCTCTTTCGGTAACAGTGATGTCAGCGGGGATTACAGCAACCGCTCGCTGCAGGAAAATGTATTACGCTTTCATAACAGTAGCCTCAATGAGCAGCGCAATCCTGTGTACTGGATCACCGCCGGCAACCAGCCGGGGGTCGGGGCGTTTTATATGATGATGCCGGTGTATACCGGAAATCAGCCGGTAGCGCTGTTGAGCTTTGAACAAAATCTCCGTCTGGATGAACTGACGACGCCGGGCAGTGTTCCTGTCGTGACGTCGATTATTAACAGCGATAACCAACTGCTGCTGTCCACGGATAAAGACGCGACCAGCAGTAGCTTCGAATGGCTGCCGGACGATAAACTCTGGTTCGGCTACAGCGAAGGGTACCGTCAGTTGATCCTCAAGCGGTCGCTGACGTCCAGTCCGTTCAGTATTGTCTATTCATTGTCGACCGGGTTGCTGTTTAACCAGATGAAGCTGATGATCATCAATGCGGTGTTACTCAATATCTTCAGTGCATTATTACTGATGGTGCTGGCGATGATTTTTGAGCGGCGCATGCTCTATCCGGCGGAGGAAAATGCTATCCGCCTGGAAGAACATGAGCAATTTAACCGCAAGATTGTCGCTTCGGCGCCGGTCGGTATCTGTATTTTGCGCACCAGTGATGGCAGCAACGTCCTGAGTAATGAACTTGCCCATAACTACCTGAGCCTGCTGACCGCAGAGGATAAAGTGCGGCTGACGGATATTATCAGTGGTCAGCAGGTTAATTTTGTCGATGTGCTGACCGGCTCGAATACCAACCTGCAAATTAGTTTTGTTCACAGCCGTTACCGTAATGAAGATGTGGCGATTTGCGTACTGGTGGATGTCAGCGCCAGGATCAAGATGGAACAGTCGCTGCAGGAAGTGGCCGATGCCGCAGAACAGGCCAGCCAGTCAAAATCGATGTTCCTGGCCACGGTCAGTCATGAGTTACGCACCCCGCTGTATGGCATTATCGGCAACCTGGACTTACTGAAGACCCGTGAACTGCCAAGAAATACGGAAGCGCTGGTCAGTGCCATGAATAACTCTTCAGACCTGTTGCTGAAAATTATTAACGATATTCTCGATTTCTCGAAGATTGAGTCTGAACAGCTGAAAACCGAACCTTGTCTGTTCTCACCGCACGAGATGGTCGGGCATATCATTTCTAACTATCTGTCGCTGGTCGTAAAAAAGCGGCTGACCCTCTATTGTATGATCGAGCATGACGTACCGACCTCTCTGTTTGCAGACCCGATGCGGCTGCAACAGGTTGTCTCGAATCTGCTGAGTAATGCGATAAAATTCACTCATACAGGCTGCATTATCCTGCATCTGTATCAGCATGAGGGATACCTGGCTTTCCGGCTGCGTGATACCGGGGTCGGTATTCCGACACGCGATGTATTGCGGTTATTTGATCCGTTCTTTCAGGTCGGGACGGGCGTACAGCGGAACTTTCAGGGAACCGGGCTGGGGCTGGCCATCTGCGAAAAGCTGGTCAGTATGATGGACGGCGATATTGCGGTGGAATCTGAACCGGGGATGGGCAGCCAGTTTACGGTACGCATTCCTGTCTATCAGGGCCAGTGGCAGCCCGCAGCCACGGATCTCTCCGGCTGGCGGGTCTGTATTGATCTGAAAAATCCCCTGTATGCCGATTATCTCAGCCGGAATCTGCAGGCACTTTCGGTCATCGTCAGCCGGGATCGGACACAACTGACCCCACAGGATATTTACATTACCGACGGTGATGACGTCAGCGGACTGGTATGCCGGGCGCGGATCTGCTTCAGCAGTGAACACACCGGCTTCCCGATGGAAATTCAGCCAGGTACCTGGGTTACGACGACGTCTATGCCCCATGAGTTACCGGATCTGCTGCGGCGCATTTTCCGTCCGGCCATTGAGAACAAATATCCTGCCATAGCGCCGGAAGATAAACCGCAAGCCGCGTGCCACGATGATATTCTGATTCTGGTGGTTGACGATCATCCTATCAACCGGATGCTTCTATCCGGTCAGTTACACACCATCGGTTATCAGGTTAAAACAGCCCAGGATGGCGTGGATGCATTAAATGTCCTGCAGCGAATTGACGCGGATATCATCCTGACGGATGTGAACATGCCGAATATGGACGGCTATCTCCTTACCCGGACGTTACGTGAGTCCGGCTGGACTCGTCCGGTGATTGGCGTTACGGCGAATGCGCTGGCCGATGAGAAACAAAATTGTCTGGAAGCCGGTATGGACGCCTGTCTCTCCAAACCCGTGACTCTGCAGGAACTTGGGTCTACGCTGGCTGCGTATGTGGAACGCATCCGGCGGGAACGGGTATCGGCAGACTAAGCCAGCGCTGTGCGCGTGCGACAGCAGCAGATTATCGCAGGAAACGCGCGTGCTCTGTCCGGGCAGGCCGGGTGTATCCGGTGTCACCTGTGTATTGGCAGACCACGCCAGGGGCTGTGCGCGTACGACGGCAGAAGGTTATCGCAGAAACTGCGCGCGGCGTTGGCCGGGCAGGCCGGGTGTATCCGGTGTTACCTGTGTATTGGCAGACTACGCCAGCGCTGTGAGCGTGCGACGGCAGAAGGTTATCGCAGGAACCGTGCGCGGCGTTGGCCGGGCAGGCCGGGTGTATCCGGTGTTACCTCTGTATTGGCAGACTAAGCCAGGGGGTGTGCGCGTGCGAAGGCAGCAGGTTATCGCAGAAACCGTGCGCGGCGTAGGCCGGGCAGGCTGTCAGCGGTATCCATGCTTAGCGGAAGAGTAAGACAGGATCCGGTGGATAGGGTGATGTTATCCGTCCGGAGCCCTGCCACGATAGCAGGGCACCGGATACCGGTTATTCTTTAGGCAAGCTGCTGCTCACCGAAGAAAGGTAGTTCAGCAGGGCAATATCGTTGTCGACACCCAGCTTCATCATGGCAGATTTTTTCTGACTACTGATGGTTTTGATGCTGCGGTTTAGTTTACGGGCGATTTCGGTCACCAGGAAACCTTCGGCAAACAGGCGCAATACTTCACTCTCTTTCGGGGACAGACGTTTGTCACCGTAACCGCCGGCACTGATTTTTTCCAGTAATTTAGCCACTGACTCAGGGGTGTATTTCTTCCCTTTCTGCAGGGCGGCCAGTGCCTTAGGCAGGTCCGTCGGTGCACCCTGTTTCAGTACAATCCCTTCAATATCCAGGTCCAGTACCGAGCTCAGGATGGCCGGGTTATTATTCATCGTCAGGACGATGATAGCCAGATCAGGGTAATGACGTTTGATATATTTGATCAGCGTGATCCCGTCGCCGTACTTATCGCCAGGCATCGACAGGTCGGTGATCAGTACATTGGCTTCGAGCTTAGACAGGCTATTGATCAGTGCTGTGGAGTCTTCAAACTCACCGACGACATTAACCCACTCGATCTGCTCGAGCGATTTACGGATCCCGAACAAGACTATCGGGTGATCATCGGCAATAATTACGTTTAAGTTATTCATCTTTTTATTTACCTTGCTGCAATAGTTTGTTGACGTAGTCGTCAATGTCCCTGGCAGCTTCTTTAATGTTTAAATCATCGCACTTTTCAATGAAAAGCTCTAACTGCTCACACTGTGCTTTTCCGGCCTCGAGACCCAGCATCGCGAAAACGCCTTTAAGCCGGTGTGCTGTCAGAGCGAGTGCGGCATAATCTTTATCAGCAAGTTCAAGAGATAATTTAGTGACGTCATCGGGTACAGTATCCTTAAATATCTGAAAATATCCGGGTTCCTCTAACACTGAATTCCCGGTAGTTTCAGGAGCATCCTCCATCTCATCCTCGGTCAGTTGTTTTTCAATCAATGAAAGCAGAGCTTCCAGAAATGCCTGATTCAGATTGTAATTCGCACGGTACTGCTGCGGGGTAATGGCTGAATATCCTGGCTCCGTCCCCGTAATCAGCACTGCCCATCCCGAGAGCCTGGCCGGTACATCAGTGATCAGGAAGTCATAGTCCTGGACTGAAACCCGCTCGTCGGCAATCACACATTTTGCCCCCCAGTACTCCAGCTGACGGCTAACGATTTTATAGATATCATCAACCACCACATCGACCAATACTGTAATTCCGTCCAGTATTTTCTCGTCCTGCTCCGTCTCCTGTGCCTGTACCGGCAATGAGAGAGTGACACTGTAATGGGTGCCCAGATCTGTCTTAGAGACCATATCCAGCTTTCCGTTCAATGCCTGACAGAACTGACGACAGAAAAACAAGTCCATGCTGTTCGACTTTTCGTCGTTCAGTGTGCTGACATCGCCGCTGAACGGAAAATGTGCGTTCTCAAGCTCTGTCTTATTCAGACCCTGACCAGTATCTACAATATTTACCATTAGTCGATCAGTTTGTTCCGGGCTTGCACTGATTCGGACAGAAATTTTGCCCCAGCGGGTGGTTCCGAAGGAATACCACAGCAATGTCATTAGGATTTTTCTGACAATGCTGCTGTCACCGCGCCGAATCTCATCAGCGGGGCGAAGATTATTCACAATAATGTCCAGGCCACGCGGGTTCAACGCAGGGAGGAGTTCGGTCACGATTTCATCCAGCATTTTCTGCAGGCTGAACGGCTGTTCATCTGCGGACCAGCGATGATTTTCCAGCTCATTGAGCAGAATAATATTGTCCGTGAGACGTAACAGGTGGTCACAGTAATCAGCCAGCGGCTGCCAGTCAGCAAGGGCGACAGAGTCCTGCAGTTCAGAAAGATGGTGGCGCAGACGTGTCACCGGCTGACGGAACGTGCGGCCGATATTTTCCAGCAACTGGCGACGGATAAGATGATTTTTATCCAGCACCTTCTGTGCATGCTGTAGTTTTTTATTAATCAGAATTTCGCGATCCTGATTACTGATAATAAAGAAACGATATTGAGGCGAGCAGCGGCTCTGCTGATGCCTGACTTCATAGACTTCATTATTAATCGTTACCTGCAGCACACCCTGAACATTTTCTGACAACGAGACTATCTTCTGCAGATTCAGGTGCGGGATCAGTTGGGCAGCTTTCTCGTTACTGACGACCTCACGATGCGCATTAAAATCATAGATAACAAAACCAACCGGCAGGCTATCGACCATCTCTTTGTTCAGGATGCGCAGCAACTCCAGTTCGGGATTACTGTTATCTTCCTGTGGTGTCTGATAACGCCGTAGCAGAAAGCTGGCGGTCAGAGACAGTACAAGCAACAGCAGGCATAGACAAAGGGTCAGGGCAAACTCGTGAATCGCCTGATTGACCAGCATCAGAATTGAAACCTGATACGAGATCAGCATTGATGATGAAGAAAGCGGTGCCAGCAATTCAACCGATGCAGTTGCCAGATTCACTCTGTCTGCTGTGGGCATATCCGGACTGCCGGAGTCGGTATCATGAAATATCATCCGGTCCGGCCTGAGATTGCCGGTCAGTAAATCGTTAATGGGCAGATCAAAGGCCAGCACCGTGGCCAGATGGCCTGGCTGGTTAAACGTCGTTCTCAACGTAAAATAGTAGTCATCGCTGTCTGCTGTGTGGCGTAACTCAGAGAAACTTTCACGTTCATCCAGGGTATTGGCTTGCTGAAGCATTTCAGCTCTGCGGGTCGAGACCAGTCCGGTAATACTTTCACCGTTATAGCGGACCATCATATCTTTCAGAGGCAGAGTCGAGACCATCGTCATACTGTTGTCCTGGCCATTCAGGTAGTACATGGACCAGACATTCTTTTTGATGCCCCACAGGGTATTCAGGAAGTCAGAAATATTATCGGCGGTTGCCAGCGTATTGCTGCTATGAGAACCAAAGATCAGCGCCTGCGTCTTGCCCTGTTCAGTTACCGGGGCATAAATGTCCGGCCGCAGACGGATCTCCTGCAAGCCGCTGGAGGAAGTGTCGTCATCATCGCTGTCCGCCGTGCTGTTCTGATTCTGATAGATCTGCCAGGTAGCAAACCGGTAGGTATCGACACGTAATTGCAGGGACCGCGAGAAATTGCCCAGCAGGGCCTGCTGATGGTGTAACTGGGCCCCCAGACTGTCATAAATGATGCTCAGGAAAATAACGACCACGATGATGTTGAACAACATCATGAGCTTGAACAGCGGTCTTGAGAGCAACTGGCTATTTTTTCCGGGCATAACGATCTGAACCTGAGGTCAAAGAGAACTTACAAACGAAGAGGGATCCACACAGTCAGGCTGTGTACCACCAGCCATTATCCGGGCCGTATTTTCACCGCCGGGCGTCACTGCTTTCCTGGCAGAAGACAGTTTAACCGGCTAAAAATATCGTCAAAAAATGCGGAAGTAAAGGCAGGGTGAGAAATAAACCCCCGCTTAACCCGTCGTGTGGCGAACGTCTGGCAGAGAAATGTCCCGCCGGACATATTTTTGTTATTTCAAGGCCAGGGCGGGGATCTGATTTACCCTTCAGTAATAAAATAACTGTTTATATTTAGCCGAATCCTTTCAGTCGCTACTGTCCCGGAGGATGTTTTTGTTAATTCCTGTTTATAGATAATTTTTATTTCACTGATGAAATGAAGGGCGCGAAGATAACAGGCTCTGTTTATGAAGACGTGATGGCCAGGGATGGCAGGGCAACAGGGGGAATATTAAAAAAAACCGGGCTCGTGGCCCGGTGGGAATTATAAAATACTCATTCGGGGGAATGAAGATAATAATGAAATAAATGATGATAGCAGAGCCAAGTATATCTCTCCGCCTTACACTTTATTTACCTTTCAGTGCGGTAAAGTTTAACCTTTTGAGTTTTGTGAACCCTTACAAATTTCTTTTGCAATAAGTGCCTTATTGATTGGGTATCGTGATTTTTAGTTGATTTGACCAATAGTGCGGATTAAAAGGGAATAATGAAATTAAGAAAGTTCCTGGTAGAAATACTTTGTCGTTAATTTCAAAGAAATTGAAACTATTTAGGCTGTTTAGTATCATTTCGTTGATAGAAAGGCAGCTTTCCTGATTTAACATGACGTTACGTGTAGTTTTTGACATTTTTATACATTGACCTGAGCCGTCGCTGACGCCTGAAGGTCCCTTTGAGGGTGATAACATGAAATTAAGCGTTCTTTCATTACTGGTTCCTGTACTTCTTGCTGCGGGCTCCGCCAGTGCCGCTGAAATTTACAATAAAGACGGTAACCAGTTAGATCTGTACGGTAAAGTGGATGGCCTGCACTATTTCTCCGGTAATAACGGTCAGGACGGCGACCAGTCGTACGTGCGTTTAGGCTTTAAGGGTGCCACGCAAATCTCTGATCAGTTATCCGGCTATGGCCAGTGGGAATATCAGATGGCTGCGAATAACGCCGAATCTCAAGGTGCTGCAGATAATTTTACCCGTGTCGGCTTTGCCGGGTTGAAATTCGATAACGACGGCTCCTTAGATTATGGTCGTAATTATGGCGTTATTTACGACGTATCCGGCTGGACCGATGTGTTACCTGAGTTTGGCGGAGACACGTACGGTGCCGATAACTTTATGTTCCAGCGCTCCAGTGGATTATTAACCTATCGTAATACGGATTTCTGGGGCCTGATTAACGGTCTGAATGTGGCTGTCCAGTATCAGGGTAAAAACGGCAGTGCGACCGAAACCGCAAATGGTCGTGATGTCTTAGGCCAGAACGGTGATGGCTGGGGTATGAGCGCGACCTATGATCTGGGTCAGGGTGTATCACTGGGTGGTGCGATGTTCTCATCTAACCGTACCGACGAGCAGAATAACTACTCCGTTGATGGCAACCATATTCTGGGTAACGGCGATAAAGCTCAGGCGTATACCGGTGGCGTAAAATATGATGCCAACAATGTCTATCTGGCGGCTATGTACACCCGTTCTTATAACGCAACCCGTTTCGGTTCCAGTAGCTCCACCGCGTATGGTTATGCGAATAAGGCGGATAACTGGGAATTAGTGGCACAGTATCAGTTTGACTTTGGTCTGCGTCCGTCGCTGGCTTATGTGACTTCACGCGGCAGTGATATCGGTAAATACGGTTCACAGGATCTGAAAAAATACATTGATGTCGGTACTACATATTACTTTAATAAAAATATGTCGACCTATGTTGACTATCAGATTAATCTGATGAAAGACAACGACTTCACCGATAGCGCGGGTATCAATACCGATAATATCGTTGGTGTGGGTCTGGTCTACCAGTTCTGATCGACGGCGGGGAATAACGTTATGTTATTCCCCGCATAATTTCCGGCAAAAATACCCGCAGAACGCCTCACTGGCGTTCTTCAGCCTTTGAACGGCAGGCGTGATCCGTGGCTCCTGCAAACAGCTCCTGAGAGTTTCCCCCCGAATAGTTACCTTCCAGCGCGGCTCCTGCCTGAGTGAGTACGCCGGAGGCGACCCATTCTGCCCATAACGCTTTTATCTTACGGGTGAACACCGGATTCATTTTCATCTGCACCTCCGCTCATTAACACCGGACCTGTAATCAACGCTGCAATAACTATGCCAGCGCGTAGCACGGATATTCACGGGCAGCGCCGTCAGTTTTGCTAATATACTGCCTCTGTATGGTGCAGTGAGCCCCTGTCGGTGGCGCAAAGACGGGCAGAGGCGAACGCGCTGCACACCTGTTTATTTATTTCGGGTAATCATTGATGAAAGCATTTTTAGGTGCGGGCTTACTGTTCGCAGCAGCCCTGACCCTCGCCGGTTGTGATAATTCACCGGCAGTGTCGGCACAAAACAGCGTCCTGTCAGGTAAGACGATGGGGACCGTCTGGCGTGTTACGGTTGCCGGGGTGCCGGCGACCCGGCTGCCACAGTTGCAGGAGGCCATCAGCCGCCAGCTCAGTCAGGACGATCAGGAGCTTTCTACCTGGAAGCCGGACTCTGCGTTATCCCGTTTTAATCAGTACCGGGGAACGGCACCGTGGCCGGTCAGTGAAGGGATGGCAGATATTGTGACAATGGCCCTGCGCATCGGACAAAAAACCGACGGCGCCATGGATATTACCGTCGGGCCGCTGGTGAACCTGTGGGGGTTTGGTCCGGTTGCCGCCCCCGAACACACCCCGGACCCGCAAGCCATAGAGAGTGCTAAGGCTCTCACCGGGCTGCAACACCTGAAAGTGATCCAGACTTCACAGGGGCAGGCCTTGCAGAAAGATCTGCCGGGATTGTATGTTGACCTGTCGACCATGGGGGAAGGGTACGCGACCGATCATCTGGCCCGGCTGATGGAATCTGAAGGTGTTACCAATTACCTGGTCTCGGTGGGAGGCGCCTTGCTGTCACGGGGCCAGAGTGCCGGAGGACGTCCGTGGCGTGTAGCTATCCAGCAACCGACAGACCAGGAGGATGTGGCACAGGCCGTGGTCGATCTTCAGGGACATGGGATCAGTACGTCCGGAGATTACCGCAATTACTATGAACTGGACGGTAAACGCATCTCCCATATTATCGATCCGGTGACCGGCCGGCCGATTGAGCATAAACTGGCCTCAGCCACCGTTATCGCCACTACGGCGATGGAAGCCGATGGCTGGGACACCGGGCTGATGGTACTTGGCACGGAAAAAGCGAAGGCACTGGCCATCAAACAGCACCTGGCCGTTTTTCTGATTATCCGTGAAGGGAACAAATTTGTGACCTGGAGCTCACCCTTATTTAAATCTTTCCTGGTTTCACAGGATCATTAACCGGGAGATGTGACCTGATGCTGGATCTGTTTGAAGGTGAAGCGCCCTGGCAGGAGGTGCTGGCAGAAGATGCAGTGATCCTGCGCCGTTATGCCAGAGAGGACGATCAATGGTTATTTCGCCACATTATGCAGGTGGCTTCGTTACGTCCGTTTCAGCATCGGATCACTCCGGGCGGGTTCCGGATGTCGGTGGCCATGACTCACTGTGGTTCACGCGGCGGTTATCCGGAAAACCCGCCGGTGCCGCCGGTCAGTCTTCCGGCAGAACTGCAGCAGTTTGCTGTCAGAGCCGCCGGCAGCGCCGGCTTCAGCGGCTTTTTACCGGACTCATGTCTGATGAACCGGTATGCCCCTGGCAGTAAACTCACGCTGCATCAGGATAAAGATGAAAAAGATTTACGTCAGCCTATCGTTTCTGTGTCTCTCGGATTACCGGCAGTGTTTCAGTTCGGCGGGTTTGATCGGGCGGATGCTCTGCAGCGTGTACTGCTGGAACATGGCGATGTCGTCGTCTGGGGCGGACGCTCCCGGTTACGTTTCCACGGTATCGCTCCGGTGAAACCAGGTTCTCACCCGCTGACCGGGGCGTATCGCTACAACATGACTTTTCGTTGTGCCGGATAACGGGTCAGCCGGCCACTATCCAGCTAAACACCTGCGCCTCTGTACGCAGAAATCTCGCCGGGAATTCCCGGCCCTGAGGCAGTTCATCCCCCAGTCTCTCTCTCAGACGCAGAGACGCCTGGCCGGTGTCCGGGTCAAAGGCTGTAATTTCTGCCTGCATAAAATCAATATACTGGCGAACGACCGGCCACAGGGCTTTATACAGGCTCTCTTTCAGCGAAAAAAGCACCGTCACGGCCACAGTCCAGGGCAGTGCACAGGCTGTCAGCAGCAATTTTTCCTGTTCATTCATCAGTAAGTGGGTAATTTCATCGGCAGTTTGAGGGCTGACCCAGCTTTCCACATCACACCCTGCCAGCCGGCCCTGGTGATCAGCCAGTAAAAAAGCCGTTCCGGCACTATGGGATAAAGAACCGTTAAATCCTGCGGGCCAGCAGGGAGAACGATCTGCATTATTGGTGAGCACAAAGTCAGGGATGCCGTAGCGGGCAAAAACAGTACCCGCCAGCCACCGGCTGGCAAGATATTCGGCCTGACGTTTCGGTGAAGCGAGGCGGACAGCCTGCGGACAAGGGATCGAATATCGCCCGAAATCCCGGGGGTGATAATGAGCGAGATCGAATGTCACACTGGCCAGCAGGGGGGAAGTCCCGCTACTCACCCCCTGTGTCAGGAACTGTCCTGCGGGCAGGGAGAGCGGCTGGCCGGGGAGGGCATTATCCCCGGGGGAAATCATGTCCACGACGCTGCAGACCGGGCGGGAAACGACAGACGGCTAAGCACGCGGATCTGCCTGCGTTTGTGCCTGCTGGATCATTTGCTGTAACCGGAACTGTTGTTCTCCCTGTGCATTAAAATTATCTGCAGATAACCAGCGCTGAAAAGCTATTTTCAGTGCCGGCCAGTCACTGTCGATAACCGAAAACCAGGCCGTATCGCGGGAACGTCCTTTGTACACTACCGCCTGACGAAAAATGCCTTCAAACTGAAAACCTAACCGTGACGCCGCATTGCGGGAGGGGGCATTCAGACTGTCACACTTCCACTCATAACGACGATAGCTGAGTTCAGAAAATACATACTGCATCAGCAGGAACTGGGCTTCGGTGGATAAAAAGGTCCGCTGTAAGGAGGGTGAAAACATTACATTCCCCACTTCAGTGACCCCGTTTCTGACATCTGTCCGCATCAGTGAAAGCAGGCCAACGGCCTTTTCAGACCGCAGGTCAACGACGGCGAAAAAGAGCGGGTCACGGCTCGCAACTGCCGTACGGATAAAAGCACTGAAACTCTGCGGGTCATCGAAAGGACCGACGGACAGGTAGGTCCAAAAGGATGGACTACCGTTTGCCGGATGAAATGCCTGATAAAGGGAGTCTGCATGCTGTGTGGCATTTAGCGGTTCAAGACGGCAGTATTGCCCGGTCAGCGTGACCGGCTCAGGGAAAGTACGCGCCTGCCAGTTTACCAGCGCGGGGCCTGTCGGCTGCCCGAAAATATTCAGATTCTGTTCCATGCATGTTCCCAGTTTTTCATCATTCTGATTTAACATAGCCGCCGCTTTGCAAGAGTGCAATCGTTTCATGTCACCACAGGGATCCCTTGTTCAGCAGACAGATAGCGGCCGAAAAATGTTAAGCTGCCATCCGGGAACCGTCTGCGGATGGACGGTATCAGAGCTTACCGGAATCCTTGTTATGACTCTTGAAGATATGCGTATTTTTATCATGGTGGTGAATACCGGTAGTTTTACGGCCGCCGCTGAACGACTGATGCTTTCCAAACAGTTCGTCAGTCGCCGGGTCGCTGCATTAGAAACCCGGCTGGCGACACGTTTGCTGGTCCGGAACACCCGCCGCTTATCGGTCACTGATGTCGGACAGGTCTTCTTTCGCCATGCCAGCCGGATCCTTGATGAAGTCAGACAAACAGAAGAAGCGATCTCCCTGCGCCAGACCCGGCTGATGGGCAGTTTTAAGATAAGCCTGCCCCATATTTTTGGTCTGCGTCATGTCGCGCCGTTACTTTCCCGGTTTCAGCAGCAACACCCGGAGGTGACTCTGGCTATCGAAGTGAATGACCGGTTCGTTGACCTGGTGGGTGAAGGGGTCGATTTAGCCTTCAGAATTGGTGCTCTGGCAGATTCAGGCCTGATCGCGCGTCAACTGGACGTTCTGCCGATGGTTCTTTGTGCCAGTCCTTCTTACCTGCAGTCGGCCGGTGTTCCGCAGCATCCGGATGACCTGCTGAAGCATCCCTGTCTGCGCTATGGCCGTGAGGGACAACTGGGCTGGGAACTGACCGTTGCCGGACAACGTTATCCTGTCGCTGTCGGTGGTCCGGTAACCAGTAATAACGGGGAAGTGATCCGTGAGTCCGCCGAAGCCAGTTTGGGGATCGCGCTGCTACCGCATTTTGTGGTCGGCGAAGCTATCCGGCAGGGAAGACTGATCAGCATTCTTACGGATTTTACCCCACCGGGATTAACGCTGAATGCACTGTACCCTCAGCATCGCCAGCACAATCCGGTGATCCGCGCATTACTGACTTTTATCAGCGAGCAGCTTTTCCCCCTGCAGTCAGAGACAGAGGGCTCCTGATAGCCTCCTGCTACGACAAAAATGGCCTTAGCCAATGGCCGTCCTGCAAATAATCAGGCAAAGTTTTGCTGTATTTGTTCAAAAAAAATGAACGATCGCCGGCTGTCTCACTGACAGAGTGTACCGCTATCAGGGGATTCCTGTCTCAACCGATCGGGATTAATTTTATCATTAAAACATAATGTTAAATGAATATTTTCACTGTGCGATGACAGAGAAATGTTGTCTGCTGCAAAAATCAGAACGCTTCCATGAGGGATTGTCCACTGCAGGGGGACAGTCTGTCTTTTATGACGGATATTGATACTCAATTTAGTTGATGTACTATGACGACATTCCGCTGGCAAGGCAGAGGAATGAAATAATTTCCGGCTCATAAAGCGTCTGAGTGAGAGGGAAGATCAGGCCGGGTGAGTTACCCTGTGGCAGATCACCGATACAGGGTCACTTACGTTTCGCTGGCATAATCGTTCAGGTCACGGGTGCGGTTTAAAGCTGAAAGCGTGATTAACCGATAGTTTCCGCTACCACCGGGTACCGGACACTGTCATAAAAATATTATTAATCAGAATATTGATGCTTATATGCAGACTTTCCATACCGGTCAGTCGGAGAATAAGCACTTTTGAGGCGAGGGTCATACTATGCAATATCTGTCATTAGAAAAATACCGTAACGGTCTGCTGTTATTAGTCCGTATTCTGTTAATGGTTCTGTTTGTACTGTTCGGCTGGGAAAAACTGATCGGTTTTTCAGGCACGATTGGCTATATGGCTTCTGTCGGTGCGCCGTTACCTTCAGTGGCTGCAGCGGTTGCCGTTATCGTTGAGCTGGGCTTTGGTATCCTGATTATTGCCGGTTTCTATACCCGCCCGCTGGCGATTGTGCTGGCTGTTTATACGGTGATCACTGGTCTGATGGGCCATCAGTACTGGCATATGACCGGTATGGAGCAATATATGGCGATGATTAACTTCTATAAAAATATCAGTATTGCGGGGGGCTTCCTGGCGCTGGCGCTGACCGGTCCCGGCAAATATTCCATCGACCGCAAATAAACTAACTCAATGACTGAAACACCGGCCCCGGCCGGTGTTTTTTGTATTATGGCTTTGTCATTTTCCCTGGTATCGCGGTCAGGCCGCTGAACAGCGCAGCCCCTATGCCGGCAATTTTCCTGTTCAGTACGTCCATTTTTGCATCATTATCTGTGATATAGATGACCAGGATATGTGACGGTTTCCCGGCTGGCCCCGTTACCGCGATGATGCCGCGTGAGCCATGTTCACCGGCTCCCGATTTATCCGCAATAAACCAGCCCGCCGGAAGTACCTTGCGCAGAAGGGGCCCGGCGACCTGATCCGCAATCATCCAGTGCAGTAACTGTTGTTGTGAGGCGGCGGTCAGTATTTTACCGGTTAACAGATTGCGCAGCGTTTGTGCCATGGCTTCGGGTGTCGTTGTATCGCGCGGGTCGCCTGGCCGGGCTTCGTTCAACTCCGGCTCCTGACGATCAAGCCGCGTCATCGGGTCACCTGTCTGGCGTAAAAACCGGGTTAACCCCTGCGGTCCTCCGAGAGAGGAGAGCAGTAAATTAGCCGCTGTGTTGTCACTCATTGTGATGGCGGCATCGCATAATCCGGCAATAGTCATTCCCTCATTGAGATGTTGCTTCGTGACAGGTGAATACTTTTCCAGGTCCTGCTGATGATACCTTATGCGACGTCCTGGCTGCTCAAGCCCGGAATCAATGCGGGCTAATACCGCACCGCAGAGCAGGACTTTATAAGTACTCATCATCGGGAAACGTTCCCCTGAACGATAACTCTCACGAAGCGCGCCGGTGGCAAGATCCAGCTCAGCAACACCGGCCCGCGCATGTAACTGCTGTTCAGTTAATTTTGCCTGCTCCGCGGCAAGGCCGGGGGAGGCACTTGCCGGCAGGCAAAGGGCGCTCACTAACAGAGTCAGGGGCAGATAAACGTATTTCAAAGTCATATTTTCTCAGCGTGAGTTTAGGTGAGACCGATGAAGAGAAATGACACCCCCCGTATCATCTCCTGCTTAATTCGCGATGTGATATTCAGGCTCTCCCCGGCCAGGGTGTTTTTACGGAACGTGAAACGAGGACTTAGATGAGAGACATCCGTCTTATCCCGGGATTAATTCATTAATAATGAATTAATCCTCCGTCCACGGCGTACTGGCTTCCTGTCACGAAAGATGAATCGTCAGAGAGAAGAAACAACGCAACGGCGGCAGCTTCTTCCGCTGTGCCAATCCGGCCCAGAGGGACCTGGCTGACCACTGAACTTTCAAAGTTCTGACGCGATTCTTCAGACAAAAAGTGTCTGAAGTTGGTTTCGATGGGACCCGGGACTAACGTATTGGCTCTGATCTGGCGCTCTGCAAGGGCGGAGGCCCAGCTTTTCACCATAGCGATTACCGCGCCTTTAGTGGCAGCGTATAAACTCGTCATGGCCGCGCCTTCATAAACAGAAGACGATGAAGTCACCAGAACTGAACTATGAGTATTCAGAGACCCTGATAAGGCTGAGAGTTGTAACATCGGCCCGCGTACGTTGGTATTCATCATACGGTTAAATGTCTCTGCGGTAACTGACTCAGGAGAGCCAATTTCTGCAAATCCGGCATTCAGCCATAGCCCGTCAAGCATTCCCCATTGAAGAATCGATTCTCTTAGCTCTGAACTATCAGCTTCACCTCCGGCATCATTTTTGAGTATCAATGACGTGTCCGGGAGGATTTTCTTAGCCTGTTGTAAACGTTCCTGATGAAGTCCGGTAACCGCGACCTGGCCGCCTTCCTTTACTATGCGCAAGGCACCCGCTAATCCCATACCATTGGTCCCACCCGTGATCAGTATGCGCTTTCCTTCAAATCGTCTCATTATTCAGCCTGTTACCGTTAGTTTTCAGTATCAACCCTGGCGGATGATGTCATGGATATCGTTGTACATAGGACAGGGCGGGCAGCATCACTATCGGCCCGCCGGAAAGAGAGAGAGCGTGGGTAGGGGGACGAAGAAAACGTCACCTGATGCCCGGCGGAGGCGGTCAATAGTCGCTGACCAGCCACATATCAGATTCTTCGAACATCTCTTCCAGCATACGGTTCAGCTTTTCACGATCACTTTTGCTGGCATCACTGTTGAGGCCATTTGCCTGCATCGGTTTGACCCGCACGCTGGCCTCCGGAAAAATTTTATGCACCCGGCGGGTCAGTTCTTCCAGGATAATCTCTTTCGCGTTTTCTAAACCTTCGACATTGCGCTTATCGTATACTAATTCCACAAACATGGTCACTGCATCCGCTTACTGGTTATATAACCAGTAATTTAGCAGGAAATAGCAGCGTTAGCAGCTTTTTTATCCGTGCGGGCGGAAATAAAGACGGCAACGGGGATAGCGCCGGCACGGGAGGCCGGCGTTGGCATATCAGCGGCGGACGTCGCAAAAAAAACATGGGTTTTCGCAGCGACGCCGGTGTCCGCCTGCTGTGCTAAGACCCTGGGCCGTCTGAGGCAACGGCAGTCCGGCGCTATTTCTCAGCAAGTGTTGCCAGAAAATCATAGCGTCTTTGTAAATCTTCTGCCGCGTCTTTCCAAAGCTGTTCAGCGATTTCCGGCTGCTGTTGATTGAGACGCCGGAACCGCTGCTCATTGCCCAGCGTTTCTGCCAGTGCATCTGACGGAGGGCGTGAGTCCAGGCTCAGCGGCGGCTGACCGGTTTCACTGCGACGCGGATCGAAACGGTACAGGGGCCAGAAGCCGGTGGCTGTCAGCTGACGCATCTGGTCATGGCTCAGCGCCAGGTCATAGCCGTGTTCCTCACAGGGACTGTAAGCGATAACCAGAGACGGTCCCGGATAGGCCTCAGCTTCCTGAATAGCTTTCACTGTCTGGTTAAGCTGGGCTCCCAGTGAAATCTGAGCTACATACACATGTCCGTACATCATAATATTGACTCCAAGATCCTTGCGGGCCTTACGCTTGCCGTGCTCTCCGAACTTCGTCACCGCACCCAGCGGTGTCGCTTTTGAGGCCTGCCCGCCGGTATTGGAATAACACTGCGTATCCAGTACCAGCACGTTGACGTTCTCATCCATGCTGAGTACATGGTCCAGTCCGCCATAACCGATATCATAGGCCCAGCCATCGCCGCCGATAAGCCAGACTGACTTATCCACCAGCGCATCCGCATCCCGTTGCAGTTCTGCAGCCTGCGGGGCCGGCGCCCCGTCGAGTGCTGCCTGTAGTGCGGTTATCTGTTCGCGCCGCTGTTCTGTTTCCGCCGGTTGCTGTAATGCGGCAAATAATGTCTCCGGGACCAGCTTACGGCACTGGTCAAGTAAGCGTAACACCCGGTTTTTACGGTGATCGGTCGTCAGCCTGAACCCCAGACCAAATTCTGCGTTATCCTCAAACAATGAGTTAGCCCAGGCCGGTCCGCGCCCGTGACGATCGGTGGTATAGGGTGTGGAAGGGAGGTTACCGCCGTAAATTGATGAGCAGCCGGTGGCATTGGCAATCAATAGCCGATCCCCCCACAACTGTGTTAGCAGCTTGATATAAGGGGTTTCGCCACACCCGGAACAGGCTCCGGAATATTCCATCAACGGCGTGAGTAACTGTGACGTGCGTATATCAATCCGTTCCAGTTGCTGGCTCTGCATTTCCGGCAATCGCAGGAAGAACTCAAAGTGAGTTTTTTCTTCTTCGGCATGTTCCAGGTGCGGACGCATATTGATGGCTTTAATCTCCGGTTGCTGGCGATCTTTAGCCGGACACACCTCAACGCAGAGATTGCAGCCGGTGCAGTCCTCCGGGGCCACCTGCAGCACATATTTCCGGCCACGCATATCCCGGGACTTAACATCCAGTGATTGCAGGGAGACCGGGGCCTCATCCAGCGCTTCCGGTGCGACCACTTTGGCCCTGATCGCCGCATGAGGGCAGGCAGCGACGCAGTGATTACACTGAGTACAGAGGTCTGGCTTCCAGATGGGAATGTCGCTGGCAATGTTCCGTTTTTCCCACTGCGTGGTGCCGGAAGGCCAGGTACCGTCGGGGGGCAGGGCGGAAACCGGTAGTTTATCACCCAGACCGGCAAGCATGGCGGCAGTCACGGTTTTGACAAAGTCCGGTGCGGCCTCGGAGACCACAGGCGGACGTGGCCGGCTTGTGTCAGAGACCGGCTGCAGCGGTATTTCATGCAACGATCCCCGCGCCAGGGCCAGTGCCTGCCAGTTTTTTTCGACCAGTTCCTGACCTTTACTACGATAACTACGTTCGAGGGCCGCTTCCAGGGCCTGGCTGGCCTGTTCCCGGGGAATAACTTCGCTCAGACTGAAAAATGCCATCTGCATGACCGTATTAATACGTGCCCCCAGCCCGCACTTACGGGCTATCCGGGCGGCATTAATGGTAAAGAGCCTGGCCTGTCGTTGGTTCAGCACACTCTGAACTTCCCGGGGCAAGGTCTGCCAGACATTTTCCGGGGAATGTGGTGTGTTTAAGAGAAAGATCCCGCCGGGGCAGAGGTGTTCCGCCATCGGATATTTATCCAGAAACTGAGGCTGATGGCAGCCGACAAAACCGGCCTGACGGATCAGATAGGCTGATCGGATAGGGTGATCACTGACCCGTAAATGAGAAATAGTCAGCCCGCCGGCTTTTTTGGAGTCATAAACGAAGTACCCCTGGGCATAGTTGTCAGTATTTTCGCCGATGATGCGGATATTATTTTTGGTGGCAGAGACACTACCGTCACTGCCCAGCCCGTAGAACAGCGCTTCCATCTTCGCCAGTGAAGGCGGACGCTTTTCAGGTAATGGCAGTGAGAGGCGGGTCACATCATCATAAATACCGACGGTAAAACGGGGTTTCGGGGACGCTTTTTCCAGTTCACTGAAGATAGCCAGTACGCATTCCGGGTCAAATTCTTTAGAGGACAGTCCATAGCGGCCTCCGGAAATGCGGGGCAATGCCTGCCGTTCACCGCGGCTGACCGCATCCGCCAGTGCGCTGATAACATCCAGGCAAAGAGGCTCGGCTGGCGCACCCGGCTCTTTCGTTCTGTCCAGCACGGCAATCGTGCGCACAGTCTGAGGCAGTTTTGCCAGCAGATGTGCGGCAGAGAAGGGCCGGTATAAGCGGACTTTCAGCACGCCGACTTTCTCTCCCCGGCCCAGTAACAGGTCGGTGACCTCTTCACAGGTACCGCCCGCCGAACCCATGATGATAATGACCCGTTCGGCCTGCGGATGACCATAATAATCGAAGGGCGCGTAGTGGCGGCCGGTGAGTGAGGCAAACTGCTGCATGGTCTCTTCCACATGTCCGCAGACGGCATCATACCAGGGGTTTGTTGCTTCACGGGACTGGAAGTAGGTGTCCGGGTTGGCGGATGTCCCGCGGATCACCGGCCGCTCAGGGTTAAGACCTCTGGCCCGATGTTCATTTATCGCCTGTTGTGGCAGCAGGGTTTTCAGCGTTTCATCGCTTAGCGGGATAATCTTGTTCAGTTCATGAGAGGTCCGGAATCCGTCGAAAAAGTGGATAAACGGCACCCGGCTCTTCAGCGTTGCGGCATGCGAGATAATGGCAAAATCCTGTGCTTCCTGCACACTACCGGCACACAGCATAGCGCAACCGGTTTGCCTGACCGCCATGACATCTGAATGATCACCAAAGATGGAGAGCGCATGCGTGGCCACCGTTCTGGCCGCCACATGCAATACAAAAGGCATCAGCTGGCCGCCCAGTTTATACAGGGTAGGGATCATCAGTAATAATCCCTGAGAGGACGTAAAGGATGTTGCCAGCCCGCCGGTCTGTAATGCGCCATGAACGGTACCGATGGCTCCGGCTTCTGATTGCATCTCCACCACCCGTGGAATATCTCCCCAGAGATTACGCTTACCGTGACCTGACCAGGCATCGGCCTGTTCCGCCATCGCAGAACTGGGGGTGATCGGGTAAATACCAATAATCTCACTGCATTTAAACGCGACTGCCGCGACCGCGCTGTTGCCATCTGTTGTTATCATTGCTCACCTGAAAATGTGTCATTATTTTTCAGGATCGTATCCCGCGCTCATTAAGACGTGTTTTAAATCGTGCTATCAGTGTGGATTCGGGTGCGATCGTCTTCAAAGAACGGTTGGCGCGTAGCCAGCTGGCCGGTATCACATAATGCACAGGGACAGGGACAGGGACAGGGACAGGGACAGGAGAGGATTCGGGTAATGGCGGGGGATATCCGTGACGTTTCGGCGACAGGTTACGGTCGGAGACTTGTGAGCCTGGCTGCGGGAGCTCCGCACTCTTTGTGACGCGTCCTGATGTCATCGCTGGTTTCGTGGATCGCCGGCTCACGGGCAGACATCTTTCACAGTGCGACCGGCTTCAACAGACTGCAGAACAGTGATCAATGGGGGTTCAGTCAATCGGGCTTCACGCTTAGCGATCTCCTGCGGGGGATATCGGTAAGATGTCAGAAGACCTTAGCCACCTTTAGGGGCAGTGAAGAAAAACGGCTGGCAATCTCCTGGATGTCAGAGGAGACATGACTTCGCCATGTATTACCTCCAGCTTCGTTGTCCGGGTTCTGTCTGATGGAATCCTCACATTTTTACCCTCGCCTTCCGGATGGGTTATTATTTAACTTGCTATTTTTAATATCTTTTTTAAGTCGCCGGTCATCTGGTTCAGGCACTATTCGTGCTGTCTCTGTTTCGCCAGACATCGAACATCATTTCGAAAATTAGCCACAGTTGATGGCACCCCTGCTGCACTGTTCAGATACGGGGGACCGGTGGCGGCCTGTTTAAGAAGGGGGGAATCTGGCTGTTCTCAAAACGTGAATATTTCGAAAAACAGCCACAGCTGTTGACTGGTTCTCTGTACTGTTCAGAAACGGGGGACCGGCTGCGGCCTGTTTTAAACGGGTGTAAATCGGATTGTCGGTAAATGTGAACGTTGCATAGACATCCCCCTGCATCAGGTTGCAGAAAACTCCGCTTAAGAGCGCGCCCCGATTCAGGGGGATGGTCTGGCAACGTTATCAGATTTTTATCATTTTCGGATAAAATGGGCCGGTACAACGTTATACTACCTTTGGATAAAATGTCCTCGGAGCAGATCTATGCAAATCCATGCCGAAGCATCTTCGAAAGTCATCGTTGCTCAGACTGGCTTTAACAAAATATTTCGGATTTTGCATATGATTCAGACTGGGTGATGCTATCGGGTTCTTAGAATATCCAATCACAGGCCTGCCTAATTCATCCGCGAGGGCCTGTGCAGCTTGTTGCTTCGCATAACAGCTGAGTAAATGTACTGGCCCGGTTCTTCCACTGCCTGCATATAAATCAACATTGAGATCGCTCTTCATGGCTGATGCCAGGCTGGCCGGCGTTATCCACCGGGTATCTATGGTGTTCTGGTATCTTCCCCCCCAAGGTTTTTCAGAAACTTTTGTTCCAACGAGTAATTTACCTTCTTCATTGCCATGAAGCACGAACGCATCTTCCCCTGTCCCTCTGAAACTATTGGTATACCCGCGGGGAAACTCTTTGCCATTATTAAGTTCCAGATCTAAAACCATACTGATGCCTTTGATCCTCTGAGTCTTCACTCTTTTTATCCCCCCTTTAAGCCCGGCCGCCAGCCCGGCCGCCAGTCCGGTCGCGCCCAGCCCCAGTGATACCCATCCTAATATTGCTGATTCCCGGGGGTTTTTATCCTCTACTGCGCCGCTCGCAATACCGGTCACGTCAGCGACAACCCCCGCAGTTCCCAGTGTCAGCGCCATTGCCGACGCTGAACCTATTGCCGCTGTCACCGCATTCGCTGTTGATACTGCCGCCCCGGTCTCAAGTGTTGTCGTCAACGCTAGCGCGATGGATGTCGCCGTCACCGAAAGACCTGCCGTGACCGCTGCCCCCAGTAACCCCAGAATACCCAGGCCTATGCCCAGTCCTCCCATCCAGCTCATATGCCCGGTAGGATCGGTAAAGTTGATGGGATCACCCGCGCAGTAGGCATAGGGGTTAATCCCTCCTGTGTCAAACGGGCTCAGGCTGTCCGGACAGTGGAAGCGCATCAGCACCGGATTATAGGCCCGGTAGCCGTTCCCCAGAGAGTAACAGCCACTCAGCGGATCGATCCGCTCACCATTAAAACCGGTCAGTAAATTGACAGCATCACCGCTACCATAGGGGGACCAGCCGTGCAGTTGTACTTCTTCAGCCCCGCGACGTGACCATACCGGACTATCCTTATGATCCACGGCCGTCAGTGTGGTCCCATGACTGTCGTTTATGCCCAGGCTGCTGTGCCCATTTTTCAGCAGCCGGATTTCCCGCCCCTGTTCTGTGAGCACTTCATTCACCAGTTCACTTCCCCGGTAATAGAGCTGGCGGGTATCTCCGATGCTGACTTGCTGGCTGATAAGCTTATTCAGCGCATCGTAGCCGTAAGTCCCTGAACCTTTATCATTATCACTTATCCCGATCAGACGCCCTGTTACGTCATAGGTCAGCGTTCGTGCCGCCTCGTCTTTTATCATCCGCCCGCAGGCGTCGTATTGCAGATCAATGACCTGCGGATAGGCAGGGTGGGTGTGCGTCACCCGGGAAAGCTGCATCGGATCCCACTTATTCTGATAATGGAATGTCGCGATATCCGTGGTGCCGTCTGCCAGAGTGGTGACGACTTCGGTCAGATTGTTCAGTGCATCATATTGATAGGTTTGGGCAGCCAGCAGATAGCCGTAAGCATCCGGCGGCGGCATGCTTCCGCTGACGGTATAGCGGGTCAGCCGGTTGCGGCTGTCATAATCATACTGTTCATCTTTCAGTATTGTTCCCGCCTGCCGGGTCAGTCGCGTACTCATCAGCCCGTTCAGCAGCCAGATCTGCTCCACGGTCAGTGTATTGCCGGCGTCATCCGTCAGTGTGCGTGTAATTTCCTTGTTGAAGTCATCATAGGCCAGTCGGGTAGTCAGAGACGTGCCGGCAACAGGGTCACTCACAACCTGAGTGGTCAGCCTTTTCATGGCGTCGTAGTCCAGAGTCACCGTCAGGCTGTCATCGGTTATCCCCGTGATCATGCCATACTCATTGTGTATATAACGGGTTTGACTGCCTGTGACATCGGTATAGGCTAACGCCTCTCCGGTTAAGGTGCTTATATAGTCGGCCTGGCGTGGGTTATCCTGCCGGATGAATCGTTCCTGTTTAAGATTTCCTGAGCAGTTCCATATGTTCACATCTTCCGTATCGCCCTCTGTTGCCTTCAGCAAGTCACCGGTCAGGGGATCGTATTCAAATTTTTGTGTGAGTCCTCCGGCCGTCAGACTGGCCACCGCATCACTCAGCTCCGGAATGTAGGTATAAAGCAGGGTCTCTCCTGATGGCAGGGTCACCTTAGATGGCACCTGAGAAGCGTCATTGTAGTCATACGTGGTTATCCGCCCGCCGACAGCTTCCTGCGTGAGGCGGCCCAGACTGTCATATTCCCGCGTGCCCACTGTCCGGGCCTGTGTCTCCCCGGTATCGTCCGGGCCGGTTATCCGGATAAGGGTGACCTGGCTGTCACTGAGATGCGCGGCATACTCCCGTTCGACTATCGTGCCATCGGCTAATTCACGACGGGCTTCCCGGCCGAAGTTATCGTAGTCATACCGGGTGATATTGCCACGCTCATCTTCCTCCTCCCGTAACCGGTTCAGCCCGTCATAGACATACTTCTGCACCCCTTGTTCAGCGCCCGCGGCGTCCTGCATCTCTTTACGTACCGGAAGCTGTGATTGAGTATCCAGGATGGTTATCGTGCTGCCACTGACCGTCTGGCTTTCTGTCGCACCGCCCTGAGAGTACTGTCGGGTAACCAGCTGAACAGGATTTGTTTCCGTGAGTAGTCGGGTGTGGTCTGAGAAGGACAACTGCGACTGGTTCCCCCAATGGTCATATCCGGCGCTGACCTTCACGACGAAATTTTCGGGTGTGTCTGTGCCCGTCGTCTTCCAGTCCTGTCCTGCGCCGGTCTGATATTGCCCCAGTGCATTGTACTGCCTCGAGATAATATCAAACCACCGTTGGGTATTGTCTGTGTCGAATCGTTGCTCGCTGATATCCCGCCCACTGCCATCAAAGTGATACCGTACCTGATTACCGACGGCATCTTTCCCGGTGGTGGCGGGACCGTTTTTATCAATACTATATTCCCAGCGATAGGTATTTTCATAAAGGGTGCCACTGGCCATCGTTCTGGTCAGCGGTCTGCCCAGCAGATCATAGGTATGCACTGTCGTCACACTCTGTGCATCCGTTTCGCTGAACACCAGGCCGGATAAGGCAGATTGAGTGCATCGGGAGGTAGCGGTCAGCCCGTCATGGCCGGTAAACGTTATCGTCTGATCTATCAGACCGTTGCTGACATGGGTCACAAAATCCTGCCGGCGGGTATAGGACTGTTGCTGGTCATAGTTGACGTCAACCAGTGCGGTGATCCGCCCAAATTCACTACTTTTACTGTCCGTATTATAAGCGGTCGTGCGCACTGACAGTTTTACAGCCCCGCTAAAGAGGGTCTGGGAGGTTTGAACAATATAATCTGTATCGCCCAGCAGACCATAGGTAAAGGTCTTTGTTTGTTGCGGTGCGTCATCATAATCACTACTGCGGGGCGTGGTTACCGCACTTTTCAGAAAACGTACAAAACCGTAGAGTGCGGGCGGGCAGTTATCCCCGTCACCCTCAGCCGGATAGAACTCATAGACCGTCGTCGTGCCATCAGGGGACTTAAGGCGCACGGGGTTCCCCTGGTCATCAAACTCAGTCAGGGTTATTTCTGAACGGGACTGTTCTCCCTCAGGAAGTGACGTGTCTGTCCAGGTGGTCGTCTGCGTTGCTGGCATCTGAAACTGAGGCGGCTGGGCATCAATGAAGTATCCCTCTTGAGCGTAATATGTCGTCAGAGTCTGATGTACGCTGCTCCCACGGGTCACGGTTTCCGCGATCTGCAGGTGATAGTTATTGTAGGTTCGCTCGGTGATGACGTGGGTATCGCCATCTGAAAGGGTTTCCGTGGAGCCATACTGGTAGTCCGTTAGCGTGGTATAGATGTAATCGCTGTCCGGATCCCAGTCACCGAAATTTCCGTTATAACCCAGAAAATTTTCGGTTGTATAGGCAAATTGCCGTAGTGTATCTGGCTGACCTGCGCCAGGGCTACGGATATGGGTGATAACCGCCGGCAAACGACCGGTGATGCCGTAGGCCTCCGGGTACATTAAGCCGTTTATCTGACTGTATTGCACCTCATCAGTCATGCCGGTCGGGTAAGTGACTCCGGTCAGCAACAGGTTTTGCGAGCCGTCGACGTTGTCGTAACTAAAATACCAGTCCAGGCTTTCGTCCTCTGAAATCTGGCGGGTCAGAGTGTCAAGCTGTGTGTTATTGAGGAACCCGAGCACGACCCGGTATTCTTCGTCAGTGTCCGGCCAGACGATTATCTCTGTGGTATTGTTATACCCGATACTGCACAGGGGAGTCGTTTCATCGTTGATCTGCGTCAGCAGTGGATACTGACCGCTCCAGCCCCAGTCGAGCGTAAGTGTCCGGCCCAGTGGGGAGATAATCCGGGTCGTAACAAAATTGTTCTCTGCCACAAAGGTCAATCGTTCCTGTTTGCCCTCTTTCCAGATAACGGTATAGCCGTCAGCATCGTCCTGTCCGTTGGTGTAGGAAAAGCGAAAGTTTTTGAGCCGCTGATTACGAACGGTGTCTGAACCTGGTGCTACGCGGTATTTTTCGCCATTGCTGAGTTCCAGCAGGTTAGTGCGGTTATCGAACTGCGTTAGTCCGACAGAGAAACCACGGCCAAAACCGTAATTGTTGTTATTCAGGGGAGAATAACTGAGTATCAGGGACACGTCGGGTCCCATCAGGTGGTTACCGGTCAGGGTAGCCACCGGGAAATTCACAGTAAACTGACCTGTACGTACATCAACGTCCGTCTGCAGGGCGCTAATAAAATTTCCGCTCTGCGTGGAGAAATTTTCGTTCATATAAACCTCATTTCTCTTTTGTATAAAGTCGTGGTTACAGACAGGTAAACTAAATCTGTAATGTGAAGTGCACTCTATTAATTTCAGGCGTTAACATGTAAGGACGGCCAGGAGGAATCGTCGACCGTGATGGAGACAGTTCCCGAATTACCATATTCATCCGTCACATGAACACGGATATCTTTTCCGCTGTCTGACCAGTTCTGCTGATAAGCATCATTTCGCGGGGTGCGGTGATTACAGATACGCACGGTAATCACGCCATCGGGTAAATCTTCTTTCCAGTAATGGCGGGAATCATTCTTGCCTATCGTGTAATAATAATTTTCACCCCCGCATCGGGTATGAATACTGTTATCACCAAGCAGACCATATTCTTTTCTGTTAACAAAGATAAAGGTCGCATCATAATTTCCACCCCCCACTCCCCAGACGGTATCGCATCCGCCACCGGCCAGATTGAAACCGGCACCGACAGTCGGGGATAACACATTCATTTTAATGAATTTAAAATTTTCCTGTGCAGGGCTTATTACCGCTGTCGCTTTGCTGCTCGTTCCTTCATAGTTATTGTAAGTAATCCCTGCCCAGTTATTATGAATAACCAGCATATCGCCAACGACGGTATGAAACGATTGAAAAGAGGTCGTATTATTATCTAACCTGACATTTTTACTCAGGCTGTAGTCGATGCTCTCCAGGGCCCGGACATGAACAAATGACGGTGCTTTAAATACCGAACCCCCGTTTCCTCCCGGTGAGTTATGCGTGCTGGTGCCATATTCCGTAGTATTAAATTCACCCACGCCAGGAATATTTATACCCACACCGATATCAAGTCCGGAAGATAACTTGCTGGCCGAAATATAGAAGATCACATTAAAGGAATTATCTTTTGTCGGTGGTTGTGGATTGTTTTTTATATCGTGTTGTGGATCATTTAATGCAGAGCCAAAGTTTACCGGGTCTGAATATCCCTTATCCACCGCGGAGTAAATCCAGGGGGGGTTGTAAGAAGGTTGCGTTCCTCGCCAGTTTAACTTTTCTCCTGTCTGATAATTGATCAGGTGCGTTTTATCCTCGAGTTCATCATAAGGGATATTCAGTGGCTTATTATCCTTACCAATCACAGTGACACGAACAGCAACAGCAACCTGATTATTACCGTTTCCATAAATGGTGGCGTTTTTTGCCGCTGAGTTTTTCTCAAACTTAATTTCGAGGACCGAAAGTCTGTAAAAATCATCCCATACACTCATATAATCACCTTTTCGCGGGAACATGCTTATCACGCCTTTTGCGGAATTGGATACCAGGGTTCCTTAAGGCGCTTCGGTTTAACCCTGCTTCTCCCTGCATCCGGATAAAGTGATAAATGGCGTATGCAGAGGCAGACAAGCTAAAGGTTGTTCAAATACTATCCTTGCTGGTTGAATTTTGAACAGTGGAAATAAGCACCACAATCTACCCGTCTAAACAGGATTGAGTGAAACCCGATACCTGTTTTTAGGTGCCGGCAGAGGATAGTGGCACAGTGTGTAAAGGTTGAATTGATCGACATTTCCGGAAGGAAAGGATTGAAATAGCAGGGTGAAAGCATGGGCTATCCCTGCCTGTTGATGCGGCAAACGGAAGTTTCTGCGGGGCAACTCCGCATTCTTCTCTGTCGGGGCAACAGAGTGTTATCGCCTTATCTTTGAAGAGCCACCGTAACACGTCAGACGCTGTCCGGGACGGCAGGGCAGCCGCAGCTGAAGTATCGCTGTCTGCTTCCTTCGCGCTGAAATGTTTCCATGATGTTTATTACTCACAAACCTTGCCAATGAGACAACATTCTCCCCGAACGACTCAACAGCTTCAGCGTTAGCGTTACTCTGTCAGCGACCGGACCGGTAACGGGTCTGCAGTTAATCATACGGCCGATGGTGACCCCGGAATTTTCAGTGCTAATGTCAAAAAGATGCTCTGACATACATCCCCCGGCATTTACTCAAATACATCTGAATTTTCTGCCATCCAGCGATAAAGAAGGTCATGGTGGAGATCGCGGGTTATACCGTGCCTGTATCATAAATTTACATAATTAATTATTAATTCATGTTTACTTACCCTGAATCAGGTATGAGAATGATAGTAGTTACTATTATCATTTAATGCCATTTGGGCAGGGTATCACTGGTGTTAGCCACTCTTGTCATAGCCTTACGCGAAGGGCTGGAAGCAGCCTTAATCGTCGGTATCATTGCCGCATTCTTACGTAAAAACGGTAAAAGCCTGTACGCCATGTGGGTGGGGGTACTGCTGGCGATAGCCCTCTCATTGCTGGTGGGGGTTGGCCTGAGCCTGACCGAACGTGCTCTGCCGCAGGCCAGCCAGGAAGCGATGGAAGCCGTGATCGGTCTGGTGGCGGTCTTTTTTGTTACCGGCATGGTGATGTGGATGAACAATCATGCCCATGAGATCAAGCGTCATCTGGAAAGTGAAGCGGCTGACGCTATCCGGCAATCCAGTGCACTGGCGCTCGCCGGCATGGCCTTTCTGGCCGTACTTAAAGAAGGGTTCGAAACCAGCGTTTTCCTGCTGGCGACCTTCTCGGTAGCACAGTCAGCAGTTCTGGCGGCGACCGGTGCGGTCCTGGGGCTGATCCTCGCGGTCGCGATTGGCTGGGGCATTTATATCGGCGGTGTCAGACTCAATCTTGGTCGTTTCTTCCGTTATACCGGGTTGTTTCTGATCCTCGTCGCGGCAGGGCTGATTATCAGTGCGTTACGCAGTGGACATGAAGCCGGCTGGCTGAATATCGGTCAGCAACGTGTCGTTAATCTTAGCCCGCTGATCCCGCCGGGGTCTGTCCGCTCGGCATTAATCACCGGGGTGCTCGGTATTCCGACCGATCCACGACTGCTTGAGGTCTGCGGGTGGGGGATTTACATCGTACTGACGGGGGTTCTGGTGTTCTGGCCACGTCATCTGCGTCCCGGGGTAAAACGGCTCAGTAAATTGCTCTTTGTCACGACCGGCGTATTACTGGTTGCCGCCGCCGTCCTGCACTGGCGTACTCCCGACAGCAGCATCCGGCTGCCGGCCACCGCACCCTTGCAGGAAGGGGGGACGGTAACACTGCAGCCTCAGTCGGCAGGGGGCTACCGTTTAGCGGTCAATGCCGGGCAACAGGCCCGCGTAACCTATATCCTCGCTGCGGATCAGCAGCAAACGGTAGTACAGCAGGGGGTAACATTGCAGCAGTGGAGCCTCAGCACTCAACCGCCGGTCACTGATCTGCCAGCTACCCTGACGCTGGATCAGGTGCTGGCACTGTCCGGTAACCGTATTCCCGTCGGGCTGGGTCCGGCACAACATCCGGGCCCGTATCACGCCAGCTGGCGTGTTAACTGCACACTGGACGCTGAAACCGTCAGTGATGCGCTTTACCGTGCCACCGCCCGGGAAACCACCCTGATGACGCTCTCCGGCGGCGGTTTATTATCACCGCGGACGTTTTCGGTACGCGCAGCGATGCCGCAGACGGGATGTCACTGGCAACTGGCGGAAAGCTGGCACAGCGCGGTAGATAGTGCCTTACAAAAAGCACAACAGACTTATCAGCGTCATCTGTTTCTGGCTATCGAGCTACCGATCATGCTGGTACTGATGGCGGTGATTACCTTTGTGCTGGCATTGCGCCGTCTTGCGGATGCACGCAAGACAGATGACACACTGCATACCGGTCATCCTTCATTCTCTGAACATAAGTAAAGGGCCTTATATGATCAACTCCATGTTTAAAAAGAAAAAGTCAGTTCTGGCATCGGCTGTCGTTTCAGCACTGTTGCTGGTGTCGCTGGACGCCACGGCTGCGGGCGGTGTCGCTCCGGTCGCTAAAGGCGTTTCACAGGTGAATATCACATTAACCGGTGCGGAAGGCGGCACCTGTGTGGTCGACCATACCAGCGCTAAAGCAGGCCCGGTCACGTTTACGGTGGTTAACAAGACAGCGACTGCGATTACGGAACTTGAACTGCTGAGTGATAACCGCATTCTCGGTGAAAAAGAGAACCTGGCGCCGGGACTGCCGGCCGGTAAATTTACTCTGACGCTGGATGGCGGTAAATATCAGATTTATTGCCCTGGCGCAAAACAGGAACTGATCAATTTTACCGTCACCGGTAAAAGTGCGGCGAAAGCGACCGGCAGCACAGCTGACCTGCTGAAGCAGGGGACGGATGGCTATGCGACCTACGTGAACGGCGTAGTGGATGCGATGGTAGTGGCGGTGAATCAGCTGAAAGCCGATATTGATGCCGGTGATCTGAAAAAAGCGAAAGCGCAGTATGCCAAAGCACGCCCGTTCTATGAACGTATTGAATCGGATGTCAGTGGGTTTGTCCTGCCAGGCTTTAAAGCGACGGATAACGCCGGTAACCTCGATTATCTGATCGATATGCGCGCTTCTAACCAGGACCCTAAGGTGGGCTGGCACGGCTTCCACGCCATTGAACGTGATCTGTTCGGCGAGGGTAAAATCACCGATAACACTAAAAAACTGGCGGGAGAACTGCAGCAGAACGTCACCCGGCTGGATAGCCTGACCAAAGGGCTGACCTATAAACCGGAAGATCTGGCTAACGGTGCCGCCGATCTGCTGGAAGAAGTTCAGAGCAACAAAATCAGCGGTGAAGAAGAAGCCTTCAGTCACATTGATCTGGTGGACTTTGCCGGTAATGTCGAAGGCGCACAACAGGCGTTTGAATTCCTGAAACCAGGACTGAATAAAATTGACCCTGATCTGACCCGCAGGGTAGAAGCGCAATTCGCTAACGTGAACAAACTGCTGGACAGCTATCGCGATGGTAACATTGCCGGCGGATACCGTTACTATACCGCGGAAGTGAAGGCGGCAGATGCGGCCAGACTGAGTAAAGCCGTGCAGGCATTGCAGGAACCGCTGTCTAAAATTGCGGAAAAAGTTGCCACAGCCGGAGGCGCGTGAGTGATGAAAGATAAACAGAATACGGAGCGCGACAAGACGAATGTCTCCCGCCGTCATCTGTTAAAAGGGGCGGTGGCCGGTGCGCTGGCCATGCCTGGCCTGGCTACGGCACACAATGCGACGGTTGCGAAAGCCGAACCTGAAGATCAGGTCGATCTTTCGCGGCAACATGCGTTTTATGGTAAGGGCGGACAGGCGGGGGTGACCACCACACCTCAGCGTCATGTGATGTATATGACGTTTGATATGACCAGTCAGAACCCGCGGGACCTGCAGATCCTGCTGGCCCGCTGGTCAGCAGCTATCGCGCAGATGATGGCAGGGGAAATCATTGGTCAGGTAGAGCCTGTCCGGAACAGCGGTATCGGAATGGATACCGGTGAAGCCCTGGATCTGGGGCCGGCGTCACTGACCGTTACCGTCGGGCTGGGACCGGGGATTTTCACGGAGACTTACGGACTGGCAGACAAAAAGCCCGCGCTGATGCGCGAGCTGGTGCAGTTGCCGAGTGATAACCTGCAACCGGCGTTTACCGGAGGCGATCTGTCATTGCAGGCCTGTGCGGATGATCCTCAGGTGGCTTATCACGCCATCCGTAACCTGGCCAGGATAGCGAAAGATACGGGGGCGGCCGCGACACGCTGGTCGGTACTGGGATTTGGTCGTGCCTCCGCAGGCAAAAATCAGAGCACTCCCCGAAACCTTTTTGGCTTTAAAGATGGTACCCGTAACCTGACCGAACCGACAGATTTTAAAAAATTTGTCTGGATCAACGACGGCGGACCGGCCTGGCAGCAGCAGGGAACCTATCAGGTGGTACGCAAAATTAAAATGCATATTGAAAACTGGGACACGGATCGTGTCAGTGATCAGAATGCCGTGTTTGGCCGCCATAAGGTCTCCGGTGCCCCGCTGAGCGGTGAAAAGGAGTTCGATACGCCGGACTTTCATCAAAAGGACAGTGAGGGTGCGCCGGTGATCCCGGTAACCTCACATATCAGTCTGGCGGCCCACGAGAATAATCAGGGTATCCGCATCCTGCGCCGTTCATATAACTACACTGACGGTATTAATAAACTGGGCATGCTGGATGCCGGACTGTTGTTTATCAGCTATCAAAAAGACCCTGCCAGCTTTGAAGCACTGCAGACCCGCCTCGGGGCGGCGGATGCCCTGAATGAATATATCTCACATATCGGGTCCGGTATCTTTTTCGTCCCGCCGGCCCCCCCTGAAGGTGACTATATTGGTTCACAGCTCTTCAGCTAAGTTAACCGCCTGACCGTCTCTGCAAGGTGACCGGTGAAAGGCAGGCATAGCCCGGTCAGGGCTGCTTTACAGGGTCTCTGCAATGAGACCCTGTATTCTCTGTTTGCTCCGGGTATTAAGCAGACCAGCATCTGTCAGGCGGCGGCAGGTCAAAACGGATGGCGGGTGACGCGTCTTACCGGAATAAAAGTGATACAGGGCGCCAGCAGACTTCCACGGGAAGGCACTCTGTGATGACGTTTCTGCTGAAGGCGGGAAAATCATAACAGACCATATTCATTATAATGAGCGACCATGTTTTTTCATAAACCGGTATGCTTTACAGGCTGGTTTTAACGGGATAAAAACATACAGAATTCCAAAGAAAAACAGAAAGGCTACGGAACTGAGAATGGTGTTTTGCTGATTGTTATAGCAGAAACTATAGATCAGTCCCGCAACAGACATCAGGATAATCACCATTGAAATAATAAATCTTATCTTAAGCTGAGATAATAACCAGCAATAGGGATTTCCCTCTTTTTCTGCATGCCGGCGTAGCATGAGTATTTCTTTTCCGGTAAAGCCTTCGTTCCGCAGAAGCTGTTCTGTCTGTAACTTATTCATATCCATGATCCGTGGCAGCATTAATAATTCAGATAATGTTAACCGATAAGCTGTGCAGAGTTTAACCGCGAAACTCAGCTTGCCGGTTATGATATTAACTAAACTTCAATGAGTTACCTTTTTCAGTGTCGGGGTGGTTATTCTGAGTGCAATTCATAGTCTGTCTTATTCCGGTTAAGGATGACTACTGGATTTTTGTCTGAAATATTCGTCAGCCAGAAAAAATCCTATTAACAGGATCTATCCTGTTAATTTTCAGGTATAAAATATAATTTTATTACCTCTGTAATAAACCCTCTGGTTCACAGATCAAACAAAGAGTTTTTCTCCTCTGCCATCCTGTGACGCCGATAATCCGGGTTGACCCTTATTCAGCGGAATTAACTGCTGAACTTGCGGTGATACTCCCGGTTACCGGAAAACAGAGACTGGTAATGAAAATGTGTTCCGGCCTCAGCCCACCGATACTTTATTCTCCCAGACCCAGACCCAGACCCAGACCCAGACCCAGACCCAGACCCAGACCCAGACCCAGACCCAGACCCAGACCCAGACCCAGACCCAGACCCAGACCCAGACCCAGACCCCAGACCCCAGACCCCTAATCTCTAATCTCTAATCTCTAATCTCTAATCTCTAATCTCTAATCTCTAATCTCTAATCTCTAATCTCTAATCTCTAATCTCTAATCTCTAACCTCTAACCTCTGATCCCGGTACGCGAATTCTAATACCCACCCGGATAAGCCCCGCCGGCCATACAATAGAGTACCCGTATTAGGGTCATTGATAACGTGGTGCATTTATCTGTGGCGCAGACTCGTTATCGGCGATATTGGCCGGCAGGTCAGAAAATTTCTCTTCGGCTTTTGCAATAGCTCACCAGCCGGTTTCAAAGGGGGGACGCAGCTGCCGGGGATACCCGAAAGAGGGAAAACGGCTGAAACCGTGCTTTCATCGCCCCGATAAGGATCAAGAAGCAGGGCAATGACAGCACGCTGCATCGCGGGAAGGGAGCCATGGCATCATGCGGCGAAGGTAGCGGGTCATCCCGGGAGCTGCCAGTACAGGGGGGTACCGAATAATGCCAGGTAATAGTCAATTACGGCCCGGATATTTAGCGGAGGGTGACGGGATCCCGGGTAAATGGCGGCAATAGACTGAGGCTCGGTGGCGATCGAGGCGGTAAAACCTGGTAGCAACGCTTTCAGTTCACCGGTCTGCAACTTGTCACCTATCAGCCAGTCCGGAAATAGCACAATGCCCATTCCCTGTAATGCGGATATCAGCAGGGTTTCTGCATTGTTAGAGGTGAGTAACGGCGATACCGGAAAATGGACCCATTCCTCCTCCGGGCGACGAAATAACCAGCGGTTAGGGCCGGAGGAACCCCGATAGAGCAGGCAGTGATGGTCAGTCAGGTCTTCCGGAGATTGCGGCAAGGGGTGATTGCGTAAGTATTCCGGAGAGGCTGCCAGATGAAAGCGTTGAGTGCCGAAAATACGGACATGGCACGAAGAATCAGAGAGGGTTCCGATGCGAAAAATAACATCGGCGGCGTCCCGGTGCGGGTCAATATAATCATCGGTCAGAACAAGCTCAATCTTCAGTCGCGGATACAGGGCTGACAGACCGGCAAGCCCCGGGGCGATATGACGCTGACCGAAAAAGACAGGCGCATTAATGCGGACCAGTCCTGAAGGCTCGCGTGTCCTTTCCTCCATGAGCCGTCGTGCATCCTCCAGTTGCTGCAAGGTCTGTCGGACCGATTCAGCAAACAGGCGGCCGTTTTCGGTCGGGATAATGGCACGGGTATTACGGTAAAAAAGTTGCTGCCCCAGACTGTCTTCTAACTGATGGATGATGCGCGACACCTGAGAAGGAGAAATACCGTGCCGTCGGGCGACCACAGAGAAGTTCAGAGCCTCGCAGACTTCAATAAATAACTTGAACGCACGCAAACTGATGTCGTCGGGATGATTCATTAATGCATATCCTGCACAGGTGTTTATCTCACTATAGCATTTTTCTCACTATCGGCCTGCGGTAACCTGCGGCCTGTCTCTCTAAAACACATAAGACAGGGGTCTCATGAGATTATTATTTCTTTTACTGGTGATTGCCGCGGGGATGGGGCTATCGACGGAAGCCGGATTAATCGGTCCTCTGGGGGAAGAGGTCGGAGAACTGCCGGCCACGCTGAGCATATTCGGGGTGGGTACAGCACTGACCTTCTTACTGATGCTTTTTTGCAGCCCGCGCAATAGCCCGTCTCTTTTTGCACAGCCACCGGAGCAGCTGACCGGCGGAATACTGGGGGCGGCTTACGTCATTATTATGACCGTCGTCACGCCGGTCATCGGGATAGCCGTCACCATGGTGGGTATTCTGGCAGGGCAGATCTTTCAGAGTCTGGTGATCGACCATTACGGTTTATTCGGGACACCACGCCGGAAAATCAATCATAAGCGGGTTATTGCGCTGCTTTTTATTATTGCGGCACTGATCCTGATGGCTAGAGGATAAACACCGATGATGACAATACTGATGATGCTGCTGGCCGTTACCGGCGGGGCGATGCTGAGCATCCAGGCGGCTATTAATGGACAACTGGGCAGTAAGGTCGGGGTATTTAAAACCGCATTTCTCACCTTTTCGGTCGGCGCGCTGATCACGGCATTACTGATTTTATTTTTTGAACCGCACCATAGCCTCACACTGATGGATGTCCCCAAATGGCAACTGACCGGGGCGATGTTCGGGGTCCCTTATATTGTGATTATGGTACTGGCACTGAGGCGCATCGGTTCAGCGCTGGCGACGGTCGCCGTCATTTTTGGTCAGTTGCTGATGAGTATCATGATCGATAACTTTGGCTGGCTGCATAACCCGACGATTCATTTCACCTTGAACCGACTGGGGGCGCTCCTTTGCCTGGGCATAGCGCTGTTGTTTATCTATTCGGGTAACCGCAAAGAGGATCAGTCCGCCGATCAGGTACCCGCAGCATCGCGGGAATAAGAGAACGTTTCCTGACATCGCGCGGTTTACTGCTGTACCCGCAGTGATACGCGCGATGACCCTGCCAATGCGGTTACCGTTTGCGGTTTTAACGCGCAGCCATAAGTGGCTAAAGGCGCTCACTTAAGGTGACCGGCATTGTTTTTAAAGGGATATTTTGGCTTTTTGGGCCTGACTTCCCTTTCATACTTCCGCTCCCGTCCCGGGGGCAGTCTCAACATCGCCGCGTTCCATACCCTGGCTTATGCCGTTTTGCAACGTTTGTCGCCGGATAACGCATTACATCTGTCATCGAAGTGATCACCTGACGTTCAATACCGTTACCCTTATATCTGCTCCATCAACTCAGCAAAAGGCAGATTTACTCATCAAAGCCGCTTACTGACACAACAAAAAGCATTAGGCCCCTATGCCCCTGACGAAGCGCCCGATCCCCGGCTAATAGAGCCGGAAGACTCTACCGTAGTTGAGGTGAAGAAACTTTCCAAAAGCGATATGAACGATGATGAATATTTCCATTTTCTGCCCAGTTCAGAGGATGCTCCCGTTACTGAAAAGATCCTGCGACGCCGAGAATAACCGGGTAAGACATTGTCTTAATGATTTTATAATACTCTGTCTACACTAGCTTATTCAGTTGCTAATGAAAAATAGACTCAATATCTAAAGGGAGTATTTTTTCAGGGGCACTTACAATTGGTAAGGAAATAATCTCTTAACAATATAAGCAGGTGAAAACCTATATGCCATAGTTGTGCCATTCATTAATATGTCCGGAATGGTTCCGGAGAGGGTTAGATGTCTGAATGTTTTCCGATTCAATAATGAAGGAGTATCTCTTTTTTCGTGGCTGTTTAATTTTCAGAAATATAAAATTAAAAAATATAAGCTATAATTGAAGTGATTTTTTTATTAACTAATTCATAATTTATAACTAATGGTATGGGAGTAGATAGCATTAAATAACTGAAGGAGTAGTAACTGCTTAAAAATTCGATAGTTTACAAACAACACGCCTCCATAGGGTGAAGGCGTGGAGGGGGCTATTTCAGATCCTGACCTGGAATCCATTGGGTTCCTGCCAGCGGAACACGAGCCATTGCCGCCGCTTCAATATTTAATGCCACTAAATCTTCCGGCTCCAGATTGTGAAGGTGAGATTTACCGCAGGCACGAGCAAGAGTTTGGGCTTCCAGCGTTAATACCCGCAGAAAATTAGCCAACTTTTTACCGGCTATGACAGGATCAAGGCGCTTACTCAGTTCAGGATCCTGAGTCGTAATCCCGGCAGGATCTTTACCCTCCTGGAAGTCATCGTAAAAACCAGCGGCTGAGCCAATTTTTTTATATTCCTCTTCGTAGCGTGGGTTGTTATCACCAAGTGCAATCAGAGCTGCTGTCCCAATTGCAACTGCATCAGCACCCAACGCGATAGCCTTGGCAACATCGGCACCATTTCTGATACCGCCAGAGATAATCAATTGAACTTCACGATGCATGCCAAGTTCCTGTAATGCCTGGACTGCCTGCGGAATCGCGGCCATAGTTGGAATACCGACATGCTCAATGAACACATCCTGGGTGGCTGCTGTACCACCTTGCATACCGTCAACGACCACTACATCGGCCCCGGCCTGCACAGCGAGTTTTACATCATAATAGGTACGGGTAGCGCCAACTTTGACGTAAATCGGTACCTGCCAGTCAGTGATCTCCCGTAGCTCAGCAATCTTAATCGCCAGATCATCAGGACCGGTCCAGTCAGGGTGGCGACATGCACTACGCTGATCGATGCCTTGTGGCAGACAGCGCATTTTTGCCACGCGCTCAGAGATCTTCTGACCGAGCAGCATTCCGCCGCCGCCGGGTTTTGCCCCTTGCCCGAGCACTACTTCAATGGCATCGGCTTTACGCAAATCATCGGGATTCATGCCGTAACGTGACGGCAGGTATTGATAGATCAGTTTGCTTGACTGTCCGCGCTCTTCGGCTGTCATACCGCCATCGCCTGTGGTGGTGGAGGTCCCCACCGCTGAGGCTCCCCGGCCTAAGGCTTCTTTGGCCTGTGCGGATAAGGCTCCAAAACTCATCCCTGCAATAGTGACTGGCGTGCTGAGCACTAGTGGTTTTTTTGCAAAGCGTGTGCCAAGTACCACTTCGGTACTGCATTTTTCGCGGTAGCCTTCCAGTGGATAACGCGACATGCTGGCACCAAGAAATAACAAATCATCGAAATGAGGAACCTGGCGTTTGGCGCCCCAGCCGCGAATATCATAAATGCCGGTTTCGGCTGCCCGCTGAATTTCAGCTATCACTGAACGGGTGTAAGTAGCGGATTCGCGCAATGCCGGATTATATTTATCACTCATGGTGTTCTCCACTCTTAGTACGCTGACGCGTTATCCACTTTGAAGTTATAAAGCTGACGGGCCGAGCCGTAGCGGGTAAATTCAGACGGTGACTCATCAAAGCCTGCCTGTTGCAGCAACTGGCCTAATTCTTCGAGATGTTCAGCACGCATCTCTTTCTGAACGCAGTCGGCACCCAGTGACGCGACACTGCCTTTCACATAGATATGCGCCTCATACAAAGAATCACCCAGTGCCTCTCCGGCATCGCCGCACACCACCAGGCAGCCAGCCTGAGCCATAAAAGCGCTCATCGGTCCGATATTGCCTTTCACAACAATGTTGATGCCTTTCATCGAAATACCGCAACGTGCGGCAGCATTGCCCTCTATCACCAATAATCCACCGTTACCTGTTGCGCCGGCGGATTGTGATGCATCGCCTTTAACCCTTACCCGTCCGGACATCATATTTTCCGCGACTCCGACACCAGCGTTACCCTGCACAGTAATCGTCGCTTTCTGGTTCATTCCGGCGCAGTAATATCCCGCGTGCCCTTCAATGGTGATGTCGACATCATCATTAACACCGCAGGCGATATTGTGTGCCCCGTCGGGATGAATGACTTGCCAGTCTTTGATCTCCCGGGTAAGGCTGATATCGTGCAGTGCCTGATTAAGTTCGCGAACGCCATGACTCAAGTCGTAAGTTTTCATTTTTACACTGCTCCTGCGGTGGTGGTGCTGTTGCGCTCCCACACATAAAGTTTTGCTGGTTCCGGCTCCCAAACGTTGGCATCGCGGATGCCTGGCAGATTAGCCAGCGCACGGTATTCAGACGCCATAGCAACGTAGTCATGCGTTTCCGCGATCACCGCCGGTTTACAGGCAATAGGATCACGAAGTACGGCAAAGCCGTCGCGGGTGCCGATGGTGAAAGTAAAGAAACCATCAAGTTCTTTTAGTGCATTTTGCAAAGCGGTTTGTAGTGAATCCCCCTGAGACAGCCTCCAGGCAAGGTAACCCGCAGCAACTTCAGAGTCGTTGTCAGTTTTGAAATCAATACCCGCACGTTTCAGTTTTTCACGCAGACGGTTGTGGTTTGACAGTGAACCGTTATGAACCAGACACAGATCCATACCAGTCGAAAATGGATGACTGCCCTGAATGGTCACGGCACTTTCAGTGGCAAGCCGGGTATGTCCGATAGCATGGCTGCCTTTCATGTTAGCAAGATTAAAATGATCGGCGACTTCCGCAGGCAGACCTACGCCTTTAAGAATCTCAATACTGTGGCCGGCACTCATGACTTCGATGTCTGGCGCATTCTGCTTCAGCCAGTTCAGGGCGGTGGCTTCGTTGACCGGCAGCTTAAATACGGCGACGGTGTTGTTGCGGAACCACTCATCAACCTTGCCAAATTGTGTCGCCAGCTGATCAGCCAGTGCAATCCAGTTAAAGTTAGTATCGTTGCTGCGCAAGGTCAGTTTGATACCCGCATCATATTCGTCTCCATACACAGCAAAGCCGGCACTGTCACAACCACGTTCGGTCATGGAAATAAGCATTGGACGAAACAGGCTACCCAGTTGCTGTTCCATCGCCGTATTTTTGAAATAAAGTCCGACAATTCCACACATAGAATTTCCTTAGCTTTACAGGATTACAGTTAGAAGAACTCGAGGTAGCGACGGGTTTCCCACTCGCTAACATGACGGTGATATTCGTGCCATTCCTGGCGTTTGACCTTAATGAACTCATCGACGATTTCCGGGCCCATGCATTCACGCAGGATCGCGTCATTAGCCAGTTCATCGATGGCTTCTTTGAGATTTTGTGGCAACAGCTCAACGCCTTCACGCTGACAATCCTCAGCGGTGAACGCATAGAGGTTACCATTCTGTGCTTTGCCCGGATCGAGTTGACGTGCCACGCCATCCAGACCGGCGGCGATAATAGCCGCATGCACGAGATAAGGATTGGCGCCGGTATCGGGCAACCGTAACTCCAGGCGGCCATAAGGAATACGCACCATTGCTGAACGGTTGTTGTCACCGTAAGTGATAAACACAGGGGCCCAGGTAGCTCCGGTGGCTGAACCACCACTGGTTAAGCGTTTGTAGGAGTTAACAGTAGGCGCGGCAAAAGCACACAAGGCCTTAGCGTGATGGAGTAGCCCTGCCATGAAGTGATAGGCCATTTTTGACAATCCCAGACCCTGAGGATCGTTCCCGTCATGGAACAGGTTATTACCCAGGCTGTCGGCCATCGACAGATGGAAATGCATACCATTTCCGGGGCGGTCAGCAAAAGGCTTAGGCATAAATGAACACAGCAGCCCCTGATCATGGGCAATTTCTGCTGCAGCCATGCGTACAAAGGTGAAGCGGTCTGCTGAAGTTAATGCATCGCTATAGGTGTAATTAATTTCGAACTGGCCATTAGCATCTTCATGATCAATCTGGTAAACATCGAACCCAACCTCCTGCAATGACCCGGTCAGTTTTTCAAGAAACGGGCGTACCCGTGATAACCCTTTATAGTCGTAGCAGGGTTTCGCCAGGGTATCACTGCTATCGGCAGGCAGAAGGTTGCCATTTTCGCCACGTCTGAACAGTGAGAATTCAGGTTCCAGCCCGCTATTCAGAGTCCAGCCTTTTTCGGCCAGCCGCTCCACCTGTTTAATCAATACTACCCGGCTGTCATAGGGATGAGGCTGTTTATTGACGTAGCCGTTGCAGGCGATGCGGGCATATCCTGGTTGCCACGGTACCAGTGACAAGGTACTCAGGTCGCCACGGGCACAAAAGTCCGGCCCCTGAGGTTCCATTCCCATTCCGGGAATGGCGAAACCGGCAAAACCGGCACCTTTCTCAACGACATCCATCAGATATTTAGCCGGCACGGATTTCGTTTTGGCTGTACCGTGAATATCAACGAACTGTGCCAGAAGATACCGCACATTATTGTCCTGCAAAAATTGTATGGCTTGCTCAGGTGACATAACTACCTCTTAACCACAATGTAATGGAACACGCTGTTTTAACGTGGGTGCCGTGCTTTATTCCCGGCAGGAATATTTTTTCACTGATGGGAAAAATGCAGGAGTTGTGCCAGAATGCCGGAGAAGCTTAAATTGAATATAAAAATATATATAAATCATAAATTTAAAATTTATCATGGGTGAGGTAGTGTTGCTGTACTTATTCCGGCAACGGGTATTTACCAAAATTTTTCTTCAGTAATGGAAATATCTACAGATAATAATCACCAAATTGGGGCTTACTTATGGGGAGTGATCGGGGAGTTTTTAATAAAACTGTTTGCCATTGAATAAAACCTCCATGATATATTCATATATGAAACAATTAATTCATATTTAAATGTTTATTGATGATTGAATTATTTTTAGATAATCTTGAAAAGTCGCTAGACAAGTTAATTGATATGAATTAAATGTGTTAAATAAGAATCGGAATGTGGTTTTTGCTTATCGCAAAGCTGATTTTAATTTACCTGTAAATTGATCAATTCACTTGTGTGGAGTTTTTATGTCTGCATCTGACCGTGATTTCATTATGACTGCAACTTGCCCGGCAACGTCGGGAATTATTTCTGCAGTAACAGGCTTTCTGAGCCAGAGTCAATGTTATATCAGCGAATTATCTCAATATGATGATGAGCATTTAGGCCATTTATTTCTGCGTGCGCGTTTCAGATTTAACGAAAATATCAAACCTGATATTACTACCGTAAAGAAAGATTTTTCCAGCATTGCTGAACGGCTCAATATGCGATGGGAAATTTTTGATACTTCAGAATCCATGCGGGTAATGCTGATGGTCAGCAAATTTGATCATTGCCTGACGGATTTGCTTTACAGACGCAATAAGGGTGAGCTTAACATTAGCATAACAGCAATTGTTTCTAATCACTTGGATCTGCGACCGATGGCTGAGCGTGAAGGGATTCGCTTTGTTTATCTGCCAGTGAACAAAGAAAATAAGGCGCGCCAGGAAGCTGAACTGATTAGCCTTATTGAGGAAACAGGCACTGAGCTGGTGGTGCTGGCACGCTACATGCAAATCCTGTCCGATAATTTATGCAACAAACTGGCGGGACGTGCCATCAATATTCATCATTCCTTCCTGCCGGGGTTCAAAGGTGCAACGCCATATCACCAGGCGTATGAACGCGGCGTAAAATTAATTGGCGCCACTGCGCATTATGTCACTTCTGATCTGGATGAGGGGCCGATTATCGATCAGGAGGTACAACGTGTTGACCATACTTACCGGCCTGATGACCTGGTGGTAGTCGGACGTAATACCGAAACCATTGCACTGGCCAGAGCCGTTAAATATCACACTGAACACCGTGTGTTCCTCGACGAAAATAAAACGGTAATATTCTGATGACTACTTCGACGACTTCGCAACCGATAGCAGTCACTATCGATGGAAAAAAGAGTGCCGGAAAGTTACTGGAAAATACTGCGCATGAAATTAAACAATTAATTCATAAGAATATCACGCCCTGTCTGGCGGTGATATTAGTGGGTGAAGATCCGGCCAGTCAGGTTTATGTGCGTAATAAATTACGTACTGCCCGGCAGGTGGGAATTAAATCGCTGGAATTTCGTTTTGATTCACGGTTAACCGAAACTCATTTGATCGCGACTATTCATGAATTAAATAATGATCCGACGGTGCATGGCATATTAGTACAGCTGCCGTTACCTTCGCAGATTAATGAAGCAACTATTGTACAGGCCATTTCACCAGTGAAAGATGTGGATGGCTTTCATCCACAAAATGCAGGAGGTCTGGTACAGGGGCAACGGGTGATCACCCCCTGTACACCGCTGGGTTGTCTGATGCTGTTACAAGAGTATGGAGGCGATCTGAGTGGTAAACATGCGGTGGTCATTGGCCGCTCGAATATCGTGGGGAAACCCATGGCCAGCCTACTGTTACACGCTCATTGTTCCGTGACTACCCTTCACTCGCGTAGTCGTGATGCCGCAAATCTGGCACGTCAGGGCGATATCCTGATCGTCGCTGTCGGTCAGCCGCGAATGATTGACGCCAATTGGGTGAAGCCAGGAGCACTGGTAATTGATGTGGGTATCAACCGGGTTATCGATACAGAGGGAAATAGCCGTTTAGTGGGGGATGTGGACTACGACAGCGTCAGTCTGGTGGCCAAGGCACTCACACCGGTGCCGGGGGGGGTTGGGCCAATGACTATTGCCTGCCTGATGCAAAACACGGTGTTGGCTGCTGAGATTCAACAACAGCAGTCAGCGAGTTAAGGAGAGCGAAGATGCCATTAGCACTATTGAAGTACGGACTTTCATCGGAATATCCGGCCGAAGTGGATATCCCACCGCCCCGTGAACTTAAAAAGCATTATGATGTGTTGATTCTTGGCGGGGGCGGGCATGGTTTGGCTATCGCTTATTATCTGGCTAAATATCATGGCATTACTAACGTTGCGGTGTTGGAAAAAGGTTATCTGGCGGGCGGCAATACTGCCAGAAATACTGCTGTTATTCGCTCTAATTACCTGACTTCGGAGGGGGTACGTTTCTACAGTGAGTCGGTGAAATTATTCCAAAATCTGTCCAACGAGTTTGATTTTAACATTATGTACTCCGAACGCGGTCAACTCACGCTGGCACATACCGACAGCACAGTACGAGCCTTCAGGCAACGTGCTGAGGTTAATAAGCATTTTGGCGGTCGTACCGAAATGATAGACCGCCAGCAAATCAAAGAACTCGTGCCCACCCTTAATCTCGACCCGGGAAATATTCCGGTGCTGGCTGGCTTATGGCATATCGATGGTGCCACGGCACGTCACGATGCCGTGGCCTGGGGATACGCTAAAGAGGCCGCAAAACGAGGTGTTGAAATTCATCAGATGACGACAGTGGAAGATCTGGAGATCACTGACGGGCGTATTACCGCGGTAAAAACCAATCGCGGAAAAATTGGCTGTGGGTGCGCCGTACAGGCTGTTGCAGGGCACAGTTCATTGTTAGCAGCAAAAGCAGGATTTCGTCTACCGGTAGTTTCCTATCCGCTGCAGGCAATGGTAACGCAACCGGTCAAACCTTTCCTCGATCCGCTGGTAAGCTCTACAGCTTTGCACTGTTATGTTCAGCAAACCAGCCGTGGAGAGGTGGTATTTGGCGGTGGTTCGGATCCTTATCCGTTGTATAGCACCCGTTCGACCCTGGATCTCAAAGAAAGCCTGATCGCCCACGGTATTGAAATGTTCCCGTTCCTTGCTAAAGCACGCCTGATGCGGCAGTGGGCGGGAATTACCGATATGACTCCCGACTATAGTCCGGTCATGGGGGAAAGCCCGGTGAAGAATTACTACCTGGATGCGGGATGGGGGACCTGGGGGTTCAAAGCCACACCTATCTGTGGCAAAACCATGGCAGAGATGGTTGCCAGCGGTGGTAAGACACCACCACTGATAGCACCGTTTCAACTGGAGCGCTTTGCTCGCTTTCAACAAGTCAATGAAATGGGTGCTACAGCCGCCAGCCACTAAAGGAAAGTCAGATGAAAATTTTGCATTGCCCGCTCAACGGACCGCGCAATATTACTGAATTCGCCTATGGTGGCGAGTTGAAAACTATCCCGGACCAAATGAATTGCACTGATCGTGAATGGGCCGATTATGTGTTTTATGAAGATAACCGTGCCGGGGTAGTTACCGAGTGGTGGTTCCATACGCCTTCTGGTTACTGGTTTCTGGCTGAGCGTAATACTCTGACCGACGAAGTTATAAGTACTTATGATGCAAGTCAGGTATTCCCTAATCCACACAGCAATTTGCTGCCTGGCAGCATTACTACGCCATCGGAGGTCATCTCATGACTCAGAAACGTTTACCTGCGCCGATGGGTAGTCTGATTAACCGCCAGCAACCGGTCAGTTTCACTTTTGAAGGTGAGTCTTTCACCGGATACAATGGTGACTCGATTGCCAGTGCCTTAATCGCAAACGGACAACAACTGTTATCCCGATCATTTAAATATCATCGCCCACGCGGTGTGCTCAGCATGTTCGGCCAGGATGCGAATTCACTGGTGCAATTACCGGATGAACCCAACGTACTGGCTGATATGCAACCCATTACCCCGGGACTTAACGTTAGCGGACAAAACTACAGCGGGTCGTTGAATAAAGACAGTGACGATAAAATTCAGCTCTTTTCCCGTTTTATGCCAGTGGGTTTTTATTATCGGGCATTCTACAAACCGAAGGGCATGTGGAAGCGCTGGGAACCATTGATTCGCCGTAAAGCCGGTCTTGGGGTACTGAATCTTAACGCGACTGCTGGCTATTACGATAAAGCCTATTTGTTCTGTGATCTACTGGTGGTCGGTGCCGGTCCTGCGGGAATACAGGCCGCACTCACCGCTGCTGACGGCGGGGCGAAAGTGATTATCGTTGAGCAACTGCCTGTCGCCGGAGGCGCAATGAGCTGGGCACGTATGTCAGCCGATGCGCAACAAACCGAACAGCAACTGGGGGCTATGACCCATCGGCTTGAAACCCATCCGAACATCCGTCTGCTGCTTAATGCAACCTGCAACGGCTGGTTTAAAGATCACTATTTGCCAGTGATTCAGAACCAACGTATGTACAAGGTACGGACGGGCAGTTGTGTGATTGCTACCGGTACATACGACCAACCCGTGATCTTCCGCAATAATGATCTGCCGGGTATCATGCTGACCAGTGCTGCACAGCGTCTGATCCAGCATTATGCTGTCAGTCCGGGCCAGCGTGCAGTGCTGTTAACCGGCAATGATGATGCTTATTTCGCCGCATTAATGATGCACGAGCAGGGAATAAAGGTCGCGGCTGTTGTCGATTTACGTGCAACTTTACCAGCAGCAGAATTAACTGAACCGTTGCAAAGTGCCAGTATTGAACTTATCACCAATGCGACTGTGTATGAAGCTTTTGCAGGGCGTTCAGGACAGCTCTCATCAGTAGATGTCAGGACTATTACCGGACAAGGGCAGGTTGCCCCGAATGGCCGGCGTATCGAATGTGATTTACTCTGCATGTCTGCAGGCTATATGCCTGCCTGGCAATTACCTTGTCAGGCAGGCGGAAAACTCAGTTACGACGATGCTAGTGCCAGTTTTTCATTGGGCGATTTACCGGCGAATATGTTTACTGCAGGTTCGATCAATGGCTGGTCTGGTCTGGAAGAGTCTGTCAGGGATGGCATGAATGCCAGTCGTATGGCCTTGCAGCAGTTGGGTTTCAGTCATAATCTCATCACCCCTTCGCCTTCAGAGGGGGAGAAACCGCGAATCAATTATCCCTGGCCAATTTTTCCCCACCCGAAAGGTAAAGAGTTCGTTGACTTCGACGAGGATTTGCAGATCAGGGATATTATTAATGCCACTAAACATGGCTATCGAGACGTGCAACTGGTGAAGCGCTTTTCAACGGTGGGCATGGGGCCATCACAAGGGCGTCATTCGGCATTACCGACAGCCCGGTTAGTGGCCCGGGCCACCAACCGTAGTGTGAGCGAGACCGGGATTACCACGGCACGGCCCCCTTTCAGCGCCGAAAGTCTTGCGCATCTTGCCGGACGCCATTTCGATCCCTGGCGAGTGACTGCCATGCATCAGCGGCATGTTGCGCTTCAGGCTCAGATGATGCCTGCAGGTAACTGGTTGCGCCCTGGCTGGTATCAGACCTTACCTGCGACCGACAAACTATCAGCAGTAGAGGCAGAAGTACTTAACGTCAGAAATAATGTCGGGCTGATTGATGTTTCTACGTTAGGAGGTATTGAGCTGAGAGGGCCGGATGCCGCCGAATTCCTTAATCGTATGTATACCTTCGCGTTTATCAAACAGCCGGTGGGGCGTACACGCTATGCGCTGATGACCAATGAGCAAGGTGTAGTGATTGACGATGGTGTCGCTTGTCGGCTGGCTGAAAACCACTTCTATGTGACTGCGACCTCCAGTGGCGTTGCCCGGGTCTACCAGTCGATGCTGCAATGGAATATCCGCTGGCGACTGGATGTAGATATCGCGAATGTCACTTCTGCCTGGGTAGCAGTTAATCTGGCGGGGCCAAAGTCTCGTCAGGTATTAAGTCAGCTGTGTGATGGACAGGATCTGAGTGCGGAAGGATTTCCTTATCTGGCCTGCCGTGAAGGTCGCGTCTCCGGGATTCCAGCCCGCTTGTTACGTGTCGGATTTGTCGGCGAGTTGGGCTATGAAATTCATGTTCCAACGCGATATGGACTAGCACTGTGGGATGCGTTGATGCAAGCCGGTCAGTGTTGTGGCATCAAACCGTTCGGTGTTGAAGCTCAGCGTCTGCTTCGTCTGGAAAAAGGGCACGTTATTATCGGACAGGACACCGACGGAATGAGTCATCCGCAGGAGATCAACATGGGATGGGCTGTGAACCGCAGCAAACCTTCGTTTATCGGTCGTCGTGCTATCGATATTCTTGAAGCACATCAGCCGGTGCGGAAATTAGTCGCATTCAGGTTACCGGCCGGTTCACCGAAGCCACTGGAGGGGCATCTGGTTCTGGAAGGTGGCCAAATCACCGGTAACGTAACTTCCTGTGAGTTCTCTCCGACACTTAACGCAATAATTGGCATGTCCTATGCATCTGCTGAACGGTCGACTCCGGGCGACAGAATTACGATTCGCACAGAAGACGGTAGGGAGGTCACAGCCGAGGTGGTCAGCTTGCCTTTTTATGATGCTGAAAACCAGCGACAGGAACTTTAATGATGCAAAATATGCACGTTTTGGCGGCAGGGCCGCTGGATGATAAAAATACTTCTTTCGATAATGGCAGGGTTGTTCTGAGTGACTTTTCCCCGTTGGCACGGGTCGGATTCCGTGGCCGCCATGCCACCTGGTATCTTCAGGACCGGGATTATGTACTGCCCGACCAGCCCAATCAGGCGCGCTGGCAATCTGATGGTTCGTTGGTGGCTCGACTGTCACAAACCGAATATCTTCTACTGGCAGCCTCGACGCAATCCCGGTCACGTATTCAACAGGAAGAATTGCAGTGGCAGATGAGTGAGCTTTCCTGTTTTTCCCTGCCCCGTCAGGACACTCACGGATGGCTGCGCCTGAAAGGCGAAGTGCTGCCTGAAATGATGTCAAAGCTCTGTGCGGTAAATTTGGATACCCTGCAATTTACAGCCGGTGCGGTGGTACAAACTTCAGTCGCCCGGGCGAATGCCATGGTGATCAACGCATCACAGAACGGGGAAACCGAGTTCTGGCTGCTGATGGATAACTCTCTGGCAGCGTATTTTTGGGATGTATTATGTGATGCCAGTACGGAGTTTGCGATTGCTGATTAACCCTTAACTTCCATTTCCGGGGCCTGGTCCCGGATTGATTTACTGCAGGTGTATATGTCTGTCATTACTATCACCGAAAATGATTATACAGTTCCCGCACTATTTCGCGGGCTGACGATCATTGAAATGTTTAACAGCCAGGACAGAGTGTTGACAGTCCAGGATTTTGCCGAACATCTGGGCGTCTCAACCTCATCAATTTATCGCATTGTGACCACTCTGACTGAGATGAACTATCTTGAAAAGGTGGCGAAAAATACCTATCAGCTTGGACCCCAGGTGATTTCGAATGGTTTTAGTTACCTGGCCAGTCGTGATGTGGTGGATATTGCAATGCCGCATCTTAACGCCTTGCGTAATGCGGTTTCCATGTCGTGCCATCTGAGTATTCGTGAAGGCCAGGAAGCCGTGTATATTTACCGTTCATTTGCTTCGCAGCGTTTGTCAGTGAATGTACCTATTGGTACCCGAATTCCCTGCCACTGTAGTGCGATGGGGCGGGTATTATTAACCGGTTTGCATGCTACTGAACTGGAAAGTTTGTATCAGCATGTGCGACTGGATGGCTATTCTGTGCCAGCACCACGCACTCTGCCGGAACTGAAGGAAACCATTATTCAGGACTGTGCGCAAGGCTGGGTTGAGCATCGTTCTGACTTTGCCACCGCCATTGCCTGTGCGTTGCGTGACCATCATAATCAAATTGTTGCGGCTATTAATGTCTCCGGCCCGGATGCGCTAATGGAAGATCCGCGGCAAAAAGAGGTAGTTCGTAATGCGCTGCTCGCGACTGCGCAACGTATTTCTTTTGAGTTGGGTAACCTGCGTAAAATGACGGAGAAAATCAGGACGAAATGAGAAAACCGGTGACTACCAGTCAACGTGAAAGCCCGTTGAGCCTGGAGCAGCATATCGCCCGGTCGCTGAAACAGCGACGGATTTCACAGGGGTACAAAATCTCCGATGTTGCCCGTATTGCCGGGGTCAGCGTGGGCATGGTCAGTAAAGTAGAAAATGCGCAGGTGTCGACTAGCCTGGATATACTTAACCGGCTCTGTGATGCCATTGGTTTACCGGTGTCAAAGCTCTTTAGCGACTTTGATATTGCCAAGCGCGGTGCTCAGCTGATTAAAGCGGGTGAAGGGCTGGAAGTTGTCCGTACCGGCACAGAAGTGGGCCATTCTTATCACCTGCTCAGTTATGCGCAGGGTCCGCAGAAGTTGTATGAACCTTTTTTAGTGATCATGGATGACGCCAGTGAAGAATTCCCTAATTTCTGCCATCCCGGCCATGAATTTATTTATTTGCTCGAAGGTGAACTGATATATCGTCACGGTACCCGTCTTTATCCTATGTCACCCGGTGACAGCCTTTCTTTCGACGGTGGTGTTCCGCATGGACCCGAAAAGTTAATCACCGTCCCGATCCGTTTGCTGTCAATTATTCACTATGATGAGAATGATGAACGTTAACCGAATATACTCTCCTTCCTGAAATTATCTGCAGTTATATTCTATAATTCACCTGGCGTGCACCAGTATGGGACACGTTTTTTTTGGTGTTTTATTTTCTATTCTTTATATCTGAATTTGTTTTTTTATTTATAAAAATCAGATGGTTATCATATGAAATAATTATAAATGTGATAAGGCGGAAATGCGAGTTACCGCCTTAATCAGATCAGGGAAAGGAATTATTTTTAAATTATCCCGATTGATAAATTTTATTTATCCGAGTCCGTTAACTATAGTTATCATGGCGTTTGAAACCTGTTTACGTTGTTTTTTTGCATACTGGTATTCCTCAGAATAATAACAGTCTAATGCTGTCTGATAATCAGAAAATTCAATAATGACATGCTTGGTAAATTTTTCACCTTCCAGTGAAGTGGCCTGTTCTCCACGAGCAATAAACTTTGCCTGATATTTTTTGAATGCCAGTGGTGCTAATTCTATATAATTTTGGTACTGTTCTGCATTTTCAATATTAACGTGCGCTATCCAGTAAGCAGGCATAATTATTCCTCAATGGTAAGAATTGATTTTGCAAGGGAGGCGGCTTCAGTCAGATGTTGTATCACTGCCTGTTTCGCTTGTTCAGGATCATTCTTTTCAATGGCTTCATAAATCCTGGAAATACGCTCAAAACCTGCGACCTGCCGCTCAGGGTTGCGCAATGTCAGTACCCGAAGTCTGCTGATCCGGCTGTTGAGTCGCTGAACAATTTCCCACGCAATATGGTGTTTTGCAATGGAAAAAAGGGCTTCATAAAAAGCCTGTGATGCATCAACACGCTCTGTATCATCCAGGTCATGAGATGCTTTAGCAATACGCATCAGTTTTTGGTGTAAGCTTTTTTTGTCTTTACTGGTCGCCGACTTCGCACAATCTTTAGCTGCTTCTGATTCCAGTAATAACCGGATGTCGTAAATTTGTGCCGCAACTTCCCAGGTCAGCACTGCGACAATCGGGCCTTTCTTGGGTATATTTTCAATAAGCCCTTCAGCTTCCAGATAACGAATGACTTCACGGACTACCGTACGACTCACACCTAATTCATCACACAGGCTGCGTTCAACCAATCTGTCTCCAGCTTTAAAATGGCCAGAAATAATAGCCCGGCGAACTTTTTCTAATGCCAGTTCGCGAAGTGTCACTGGCGTGTTTTCAATTTTTAACGAGTGACGAGCAACCATAATCTTCCCGATTTAAAGAATTAAAAAATTCAGCGATAAGTTAATTTAAAATTTAGCAACCTTTTTATTATTATCACTGTTTATATTGTTAAAGCAATGCCAGTTGATTTACTTAATCATAATATTCTCTCCCATCCAGACCCGACTAGCCGGATGAAATTAGCGTTCGTTCTTAGTTCCATTACGGCTCATCATTGCGACAGAAATAAGACAAACCAGTAAATTATAAATCAAATAAAATCAATATATTATATAAAGTCAGGCTTTCTTCCTGGTTGATGATTTATGGCGGTAATCACAGACTCTTATTGCACTTGATAGAGGGTGTAAAGCATGAGGGTTTTATGGTTAACATTATGTTTTATAAGATATTAATTCATTCTTTTTTCCCAAAAAATCCACCACATAAGAACACGGTATGATGGTATACCATGAATTGACATACTATAAATCTCACTGTTATATCCCATCCCGAACAAGATTAACAACCTGTTAACTTTAGTGAGGCTCAGTTATGCACCCAGATATTCGCAAGACGTTTGTGACGACCGAAACCCTCTATTCAGACGGTGGCAAATCTGCAACCACGCCCCTGGTGATGATTGCAGCGGCAGCGGTGGTAAAAAACCCGTGGGCTGGTGAAGGTTTTGTTGAAGATCTCGCACCAAAAATCCGGGAAATGGCCCCGGTGATCGGCGAGCTGCTGACCGGCCTGATCGTTAAAGAAGCCGGGGGAGGAGACAAGGTCGTCGCATACGGCAAAAGTGCGGTGGTTGGTCTGAATGGTGAGCTTGAACATGCCTCCGCCCTAATTCATACCCTGCACTTCGGAAATCATTACCGTTCAGCCGTGAAAGGTAAAACCTACCTGGCCTTTAATAATACCCGAGGGCCTGCTAACACTCCGATTCTGGTACCGATGATGGGCACTGATGATGAAGGCACCCGTGAGCATTACCTGACTATGCAGTTCAACATTAACGACGCTCCATTCAGCGATGAGATTGTGATAGCGCTGGGCGCGGCACTGGGCGGCCGTCCGCATCACCGTATCGGTAACCGTTATCTTGACCTGAAAGAGTTGGGCCATGACCAGAAAAATCCAGCAGCTGTCTGAATCAGGACTCCAGGTCAGTTATCTGGAGAAGGGGGAGGGGCAGCCACTGGTGTTGATCCACGGTGTGGGCATGAATGCTGACGCCTGGTATCCGCAAATGGATCTGCTTAGTCGGTATTTTCGGGTGTTAGCCGTGGATATGCCGGGTCACGGTGAAAGTAGTGGTTTTCACCATGCTGCGGGCCTGAAGGATTATGTACGCTGGTTGGTCTTGTTCCTGCAAACACAACCGGAACAGCATTTTGCTGTGGCAGGTCACTCAATGGGAGCATTGATTACCGCAGGTATCGCTATCGATCACCCTGAACTGGTGAATCACGCCATAGTAATGAGTGGGGTGTTTAAACGCAGTAACAGTGCACGTGATGCGGTACTGAAACGGGCTGAAGAATTAGCCAGTGGCAGGGTTCGACTTGATGCTCCTCTGGATCGCTGGTTCAGTGACCAGCCCTATGAACAACCGCTCCGCCAGCAAGTCGGTGGGTGGTTACAGCAGGTGAATCTTGACGGCTACGCTCGAGCCTATCAGGCATTTGCGGAAGGTGACCGGTTCTATTCTGATCGCTGGAATGAGATGCAATGCCCGGTATTAGTAATGACCGGCGAGCTTGATACTAATTCCAGTCCGGATATGACTCACCGGATGGCCCAGGCAGCAGCGCAAGGCCAGGCTGTCGTGGTAGCTAACGCTAAACATATGTTGAACCTGACAGATGCTGACCGTGTTAATGACGAAATATTATCTTTCCTCAGCATGGATACTGGCAATGTCATACAAAACAAAGCTTGTTAAGGAGTAAGTTATGGATGCCGATAAACGCAGATTACTTCGCGACGCCTTTGGTGCTTTTATGACTGGCGTGACCGTAGTTACTACTTATGATATGCAGGGACAGCCGATTGGCTTCACTGCAAATTCATTCTCATCAGTATCTCTTGATCCTGCATTATTGCTGGTTAGCATTGATAAGCGCTCTGCTAACTTTGAAAGCTTCACTCAATGCTCGCACTTCGCCATCAATATTCTGGCTGAACAGCAGAAAGATGTTTCAAACATTTTTTCTCAAAAGATAGATGACCGTTTCTCGCATGTGCAGTGGCATAAAGGTGAATTCAACACTCCGTTACTGGATGACAGTTCCGCCTGGTTTGAATGTGCGATGCATCATGTGGTTGACGCTGGTGATCACGCGATTTTGATCGGTAACGTTGAAGAGTTTGAATCCTGTGGAACGCCGGGGCTGGGCTACTATCGCGGAGGTTACTTTACCCCTTACCAGAATGCTGAATCTCTGATTAGCGGGCCGAATGTGGTGGTGACCGCACTGATTGAATCGGCCGGGCAGGCACTGGTCGTCCGTAAATCAGAGGGCTATGGCCTCCCATCTCAAACAGTCAATAACAGCAGTGTTAGTGAAAGTCTGAAGCAAATTTTCAGCAAGCTAAATATCGATGCTAACCCGGGATTTATTTATTCAGTCTGGGAAGATCGTCAGAAGAAACAACAGCACATTGTATTTCTTTGCGCTCAGCCAACAGACAGTATGCTGGTAGAGGTCCCTGATGGCGAGTGGGTGGATGTTCAGCGCCTAAAAAAACTGTCGATGCCGGACAGTGCCCTGAAATCTCTGGTGGACCGTTTTATCCGTGAAAATTCGGTCGGAAATTACGGTATTTATTACGGCGATGAAGCGGAGGGCTCAGTCCGTCAATTCTTTAACCAGTCTCTGCAGGAGGTGGTATGAAACTATCATTATTCCTGCATATGGAACGTGTTTCGGCAGATGACCCTCAGGAAAAGCTGTACGACGAGATGATGGAACTGTGTGAAATCGCAGATCGGGGTGGACTGCATGCTATCTGGACCGGTGAGCACCATGGCATGAATTTTACTATAGCTCCCAACCCGTTCATTAATCTGGTGGATATTGCTCACCGTACTCAGCATGTACGCTTAGGGACAGGGACAATTATCGCGCCGTTTACTCACCCTATCCGACTGGCAGGTGAAGCGGCGATGACTGACCTAATCACCAATGGACGTCTTGACCTGGGGGTAGCTCGCGGCGCTTATTCTTTTGAGTACCAACGCCTGATGCCGGGGATGGATGCCTGGGAAGCTGGCCAGCGAATGCGTGAACTGGTCCCTGCCGTAAAAGCACTATGGCAGGGTGACTATGAGCATAAAGGGGAGTTTTGGTCATTTCCTTCGACTACGTCATCGCCACAGCCCAAACAGCAACCACACCCACCTATTTGGGTAGCGGCCCGGGATCCAAACAGCCATGAGTTCGCGGTGAAAAATGGATGCCATGTGCAGTGCACTCCGTTACATCAGGGGGAAGAGGAAATATCCCGACTAATCACTACGTTCAAAGCTGCATGTCGTGAATATTCACCAGAACAACCCCTGAAAATCATGTTATTGCAGCATGGTTTTGTTGCTGAAGACGAAGCCGATGCACAACAGGCGGCGGAGGAACTTAACCGTTTTTATAACTATTTCGGTGCCTGGTTCAAAAACGAGCGTCCGGTCCGGCAGGGGCTGATTAAGCCGCTGACAGAGGAAGAGATTGTTACCAACACCTACTACAACGCAGAAGCGATGCGAAAAAATCTGGTAATTGGTAATCCGGACCAGGTGATTGCTCGCCTGAAAAACTATGAAGCGATGGGCTATGACGAGTATGCGTTGTGGCTGGATAGTGGTATGTCCTTTGAGCGCAAAAAAGCTTCACTGGAACGCTTTATTAAACATGTTGCACCTGCATTTCACTAAGCGGAGACGTCATGGAAAAGTTCAAGCTCTACATCGACGGCCAGTTTGATCCCGGGGCCGCAAACTTTACCTCGTTGAATCCGGCGACAGCAGAACCCTGGGCTGATATTGCCGAAGCTCGCCGCGTGCAAACCGACCGTGCAGTCGAGGCCGCAGCCAGGGCATTTCAGTCAGAAGGGTGGCGTGGATCGAGTGCCAGTGCACGCGGAAAACTGTTGCTGAAGCTGGCAGACCTGATAGAGCGTGATGCCCGTAGACTGGCCCGTGTGGAAACACTGGATACCGGTAAAATTATCCGTGAAACTGAGGCTCAGATTGCTTACGTTGCAGAGTATTATCGTTTTTATGCCGGGCTCGCCGATAAAATGGATGGAGCCACCCTGAGCATCGATAAAGACGATATGGAAACCTGGATCAAACGTGAACCTGTCGGTGTGGTAGCAGCGATCATTCCATGGAATAGCCAGTTATTTCTTTCCGCCGTGAAAATTGGCCCTGCGATCGCGGCCGGTTGTACGGTAGTGGTGAAGGCGGCCGAAACGGCGCCGGCCCCGTTACTGTCTCTGGCTGAACTGGTACATGAAGCCGGATTTCCGCCAGGGGTGATTAATATCATCACGGGGTTCGCGGCAGACTGTGGCACGGTGTTGACCCGGCATGAGCTGGTCGATCATATTGCTTTTACTGGCGGAGCGGAGACTGCACGTCATATTGTACGCAACAGTGCTGAAAACCTTGCCAGCACATCTCTGGAATTAGGTGGTAAGTCGCCTTTCATTGTGTTTGCGGATGCTGATCTGGAAAGTGCGGCGAATGCTCAGGTTGCCGCCATTTTCTCAGCTTCAGGGCAGAGTTGTGTGGCTGGTTCACGCTTACTGGTAGAGCAGGGAGTGAAAGAGGCCTTTATTGAAAAGCTCATCACTAAAGTCCGCAACATAGTGATTGGCTGCCCTCAGCACCAGGAGACTCAGTTTGGCCCACTATGTACATTGCAACAAAAACAAAAAATCGAGCAGGTGGTAAGCCGGAGCTTAGAGCATGGTGCGCGGCTGGTATCGGGTAATCAGCCTGTAGACCTGCCGGGGTTCTATTACCCGCCAACCATTCTGGATTGTAGTAATGCTCCGGACGCAGACTGTGTTGTACAAGAGTTATTTGGACCGGTGCTGTCGGTACTGTCATTTAAAGATGAAGCAGAGGCAATTCGTCTGGCGAATAACACCGAATATGGTCTGGCTGCGGGCGTGTTCACACAAAACCTGACCCGTGCCCATCGTGTCACACGCAGGTTACGTAGCGGTGTGGTATGGCTGAATACTTATCGTGTGGTTTCCCCTCTGGCACCTTTTGGCGGATATGGTAAGTCCGGTTTTGGCCGGGAAGGTGGTATTGATGCTGCCCTGGAATATACCACCACTAAAACGGTATGGCTGCGTACCAGCGATGAACCAATCAGTGATCCTTTTATTATGCGTTGAGATTTCAGTGTCGGGTTCAGAGAAAATCACCGAACCCTGGTAGTGGTTTTTTATGCAGGAAGTTTTACCGCCAATTCTTTTATAAGAAGACGAAAATAGATTCGTCGGGATGGCTATGGCTTTTTTAAGGAAGGTTTTATAGACATTTAAATATAAATAATATCATTGAGAATTGGAGGGTACGATGAACACACAACCACGTCAAAGTACGGTCATAGAAAATAAGTCAGTAGATTACGTCCCGGAATCAGAGCGGCATGGTAAATCCATTAGTTTATTTACTTTATGGTTTTGTACTAATATTGCACCTTTGGCTGTTGTCAGTGGCACAATTGCAACTGCAACATTTCATCTTAGCGTTGTTGCTGCATTAACAGCGATTATTGCCGGGCATTTATTTGGCGGGGTATTCCTGGCATTTACCTCAGCGCAGGGGCCAAAGGTTGGGATACCACAATTGGTACAAAGCCGTGCGCAATTTGGTCGCTATGGTTCGTTGCTGGTGATAGCATTTACCACATTAATTTATCTTGGTTTTTTTATTTCTAATATCTCGCTATCCGGCCGGGTGATTAATAATTTCTTTACATCACTGTCTGTGAGCAGTGCTACAGTAATTGGCGCTATCCTGTCAACGGTAATAGGTATTGTCGGTTATCACTTTATCCACCGTATCAATAAAGTCGGTGCCTGGGTAATGGGAGCGGCGCTGATTATTGGTCTGGGAATCATGATTTCACAGCCATTACCTGCCGATTTCTGGCAACGCGGTAATATGAGTGCGGCTGGCTGGTTTGGGACTTTCTGTATCGGTGCTGTCTGGCAAATCAGCTTTTCACCTTATACTTCTGATTACTCTCGTTATCTGCCTGCAAGTGTCGGGATTGCACGTCCTTTTTTTGCTACCTATTTAGGGGCGTGTGGAGGCACGATTCTGGCCTTTGTTTTCGGTATGATGGCAGTGAATATTGCTCCAACCAGCGATGTAATGATGTCGGTGCGCCATGCTACGGGGTGGCTTGGTCCGGTGCTAATGGTGTTATTCCTGATCAATATTATTTGCCATAACTCGATGAATCTTTATGGTGCCGTTTTATCACTGATTACGGCGGTACAAACCTTCCGCCCTGCCTGGACACCAGGGGCTGTTGTGCGATTAGTCGTATCTTCCCTGGTATTGGTAAGTAGCGTTTTAGTGGCCTTGGCGGCATCACAAAACTTCGTCTCGTTCTTTATCAACCTGATTCTGGCGTTGATTGCGGTACTTATTCCATGGATTGTGATTAATCTTTTGGACTTCTATTATGTTAATAAGCAATCCTATGATATAGAGGCAATCTTCCGGGCAGACGGTGGGCGTTACGGTCTTTTGAATACCCATACATTGTTGGTTTACTTTTTTGGTATCATTGTACAGATTCCTTTTGTTGAGAATGCCTTCTTCTCCGGTCCCTACGCGAATTTAATTCCCGGGGTAGATATTTCTTGGGTGATTAGTCTCGTGCTGACCAGCATTACTTATCCTTTGTTTACCAGAAAAACTGAATATTTTAATAATAAGATATATTTAAAGTAGAATAAGAAATTTTCACATGTACCAAAATGGCAAGTAAAATCATTTAGTGTTGATGATGTTTGTAAATGAGCATGTGTTCAACAAATAACACAAATAATACTAATGAGTAGGTGATTTGGTTTAGAGTTTTGAATGGAAGAAATTCTGGAATATTTAATGCAATATCAGGCTTTACATGCAAGGGAAACTCATATCAGGGAATCCATTTGCTGTGTGAAGAAAATATGGAAATAATTGGACCAGTCCAAACCACCTGCTCTGGTTAGTTATGGAAAACACATTCACTCCGGGATATTCGACTCTTGAAGAGTCATGCGAAAACATTATGTGACTGCTTCCTATGACTTTATTTTAATAAAATTCCCGGGGATTTAACCCCATAAAAATTCACATGCTGAAGAGGTTTTCAATATCGCTAGCTTTTGTAAGTGGTCTGCAGATATGATTAATCCAAAAAAGGGCTATCATCAGATCGCTCTTTTCTCAATACGCAAACGACTTACCAAAATAAGGTCTTTTTACCGTTGGCACTGAGTCGAAAACGTATTTCTACCTTATGCCGGGAGCAATATTTTAGGATAGTTAAAGCTCATGATGCTCATCCATCAATGTATCGTCATACTCGTACTCACCCTCTTCTTATTAAGGAAAATTTACGTGATCTGCTCCCGTTAATTAATACACGGCAATGTTAGTAATGTCTTCATAAGCCACATGAGGACATCTCTATGAAGAAGCAATTTTCGGACGAACAGACTATCAGTATTCTCCGCGAGGCAGACCCCGGGGTTCAGTCCGGCAACTCTGCCGCAAGCATGCCATTTCAGACGCCACCTTTTACATTTAGCGTAAGAATTTCGGCAGAATGGAAGTCCCTGAAGTGGAGCGGCTCAAGTCACCTGAAGAGGATAATGCTCGTCTCAGGAAGCTGCTCGCTGAAGCCAGGCTGGATAAGGGGGTACTTCAGGTGGCTCTGGGCCAAAATTTCTGAGGACAGACCAGAGGCGGGAAGCCGTGGAAGCTATGTGTGAGACAACGGGTCTGTCGCTATGACGTGCCTGCAAGTTAGCCGGTCTGACACTTTTAACCTGCCGTTATTTGGTTCAGCGTCCGACTTATGACGCGTGACTGTCTTCACGCATCACAGTGCTGCCCATTATCACTGTTTAGTGATTACCTCTGTTAATATGCAGATTCTGACATGTTGTTCATTATCCTGACTCATTGTGAATATACAGGTTTTTCGGGGATTGCGGGCGTTTACCCCAAGGCTATTTTTCAGAGCCTGGAGCATCACTTTTACCCTCTTTTTACCATTGGCAAATTATAGGCATAAAAAAAGCAGCCCTAACAGGCTAATGCCGATCGTTTAAGACTACTTGATCGATCCAGTGCATGATGTAAAAAGGGTCCATGTTC
>NZ_BAAAFX010000022.1:0-1047 GCF_039523755.1 Tatumella terrea
ATGTTGAACATGGACCCTTTTTACATCATGCACTGGATCGATCAAGTAGTCTTAAACGATCGGCATTAGCCAGAAATGGCCGTTTTTTTTTGCTATTTCCGGAGGGCAATGTTCGCCGCCCAACGGGGCGTTAGCGTTTCTTCTTTTTCCCCTGTACCGCTTTGAAGCGCGGGTGACTCTTACAAATAACATAGACACGCCCGTGCCTGCGAACCAGTTTACAATCCGGATGCCGTTGCTTTGCTGACTTCAGGGAACTGAGTACCTGCATGATTATTCCTCCGCCGGGCTTACCGGTAAATGTTTATACCGCTGAGCAAAGCGCGCGGCACGACTGTCTTTGGCGACCGTTTTCTGCTTACCGGTATAGAAGCTGTGTGATTTTGATGAAACATCCAGCGTCACATAGGGAAGCGTCTCTCCCTGATAGTCGATCGTGCGCTCAGTTCTGATGGTAGAGCCTACCCTGAAGTACTCGCCAGACGTCGTATCATGGAACAGTACAGGGCGATAGTAAGGATGGATATCAGGCTTCATAAAGTCTCCGCTTAATTGTTATGTTATAACATAACTTAATTATGGCACTAACAGAGTTTCCGGGCAAGTCTGTTGCAGAGCAGAGAGCAGAGAGCAGAGAGCAGAGAGCAGAGAGCAGAGAGCAGAGAGCAGAGAGCAGAGGGCTGGGGGGAAGTGTATACCGCAGGCAGAAAATCTTAATAGCAGGTACAACGCAAGCGTAGCCGCAGAGCAGAAAAAGCAAGGAAGCTGCTAAGAGAGGCAGGCAGAACACGGGTATCAGCCGGTAAATATCAGAGAAACATCACAGCGCACAGCACCTTCTGTGATCAGCCAATACCCTGTGGCTTGCGATACACGGTAACGACGGAAGGAAGGCGGGTAAAAAGACAGACTCCGAACGGCAGAGCAACAGCGTCCTGTGATTGGCATCCCCCGCAAAGCCGATAAAAAAAGAGGCTGCCAGGCTAATGCCGATCGTTTAAGACTACTTGATCGATCCAGTGCATGATGTAAAAAGGGTCCATGTTC